>JAYTMI010000709.1:0-3003 GCA_043728625.1 Saprospiraceae bacterium
GCGGGGCGACAGAACTACATTACCACGCTTTGATTCATTTGTCCTTTTCGCTGCTCGGTACATATATGCAAAGCGAAGTCAATAGTTCAAATGGGTGGTGCGATGCCCTCGTGCAAACCGACACATATATATATGCACTCGAATTCAAATTGAACAAATCTGCAGCAGAAGCCTTGCAACAAATCGCAGACAAGCAATATTTAGCACCTTACGCCTTATCTGAAAAACGAAAAATAGCTGTCGGTATTAACTTTTCTTCTAAGAAGAAGCAAGTTGCAGATTTTTTGGTTGAGGAGAAGATGTAGCATTTGACAATCAACTCATTTTGCCGTATTTTTGTAGAAAAATACAATAATGATTATAGCAAATCCAATATATGATGTCGTCTTCAAATATCTTTTAGAAGATCTTGAAATAGCTCGTGAATTGCTCTCGACTATCTTAGGAGCAAATATTACAAACCTCACGGTTAAGCCACAAGAAACGCTGGTCAAATCAGATGCGGGAGAAATAAAGATATTTCACCTTGATTTCAAAGCTGTTATTGATTTAGCAGACGGGCAACAAAAAACAGTTTTAATAGAACTACAGAAAGCCAAAAAATCCTACGACCTTTTGCGTTTTCGCGGATATTTAGGCGAGAATTATGTAAAACAAGAAACACGGCTCAATAAAAAAGGCGAAACGGAAAACTATTCATTAGAAATTGTTACTATCTATATTTTGGGTTTTCCATTGTCGGGTGTCGATATACCTGTACTTAAAGTCGGGCGAAAATATATTAATGTGGTCACACAAGAAGAAGTCCAAGTGACACATAAATTCATTACACATTTGACTCATGAAAGCTATACAATTCAAATTCCGCATTTAAAACTGAATCAGCAAAATGCACTTGAACAAGTTTTAGAAGTATTTAGCCAAGAATATCTCACAGATGATATACACAAACTTAACTACAAAATATCTTCTGAAAATCCGCTTGTTCAAAAAATGCTGCGTCGTCTGGCTAAAGCGGCAAGCAATGAAGATATTCTGCGTCTTATGAATGCAGAAGATTCTTTTGATAGGATTATGAACCGAGAGATGCAAGAGAAAAATGACAAAATTGAAGAGCTGGTTAACACAATAGAAGAGCAAGCTAAGGAAATTGAAGATATGAAACGTGCTTTAGAAGAATTGAAGAAACAATTAGGTCGCTGAAATCGTTAAAAAACAGACAAAACAAACACGCTTTAACTATCCAGAATGCACACAACATTTTTTCACACGACTATATGGCAATAGTCAGATGAAAAAACACCCAATCGGCATATAAGATTTTTAGGAAAACCTGTAACAAATAGAATAATGGCTTTTGCAGACTTTAAAAATACAGGTCAAGTGTTACGACAGTTTAATATTTCGGCGCAAAAAAATAACTTTATTGCCTTTTCGACAATGCAACAAACGCCTGTTCATTTGGCAGAAGATATTAATTTTGTATTAAGACACGGAGATCATACGTCCTCAGAAGCCATTTGTGAGTCTTTAATTTATCCTGTTTTATCTCAAGTATTGAAAGGCTTTTTAAATACATTTCTTTTATACAGTCATTATAGTTGGTATGTTGATGAACAATTATCGGGCATACCAAGTTATTTAATAACCACTAAAAGTAAGTATGGTGCGCCCGTTATTGGAACACCTGTACTGATTGTGGTTGAAGCTAAAAAAGATGATTTTGAGGAAGGCTGGGGACAATGTACGGCAATGATGTATGCCGCACAACAATTAGATGAAAATGCTTCAAAAGTTTATGGGCTTGTAACGAATGGTAAGCAGTGGGAATTTGCAACTTTAGAAAAATCTATTTTTATACGAAACATAGTAGGCTATTTTATTTCTAATTTAGACAAACTCTATTCCGCTCTTCATTTCGTATTAGAGGATTGCAAAAAACAATTGACTCTCAGTCAATTGACAACATAATCGTAATATCCTTCTCCCCGACAAATCGAGATGCAAGCACAGTATAAAACTCAAAACTAAGTTGGGAAATAAATTCATTTTGCGTATTTTTGTTGAAAAAAGTAAGATTTATTTTACAAAATAACAGCCACATGCAAAAAGATAAAATTATCATCAACCCTGATTTTGACAATTGGGTCAATAATAATAGAGAATTACTCAGGAAGTATAAAGGTAACTGGGTAGCGTTTACTGAGGAAGAAGGTCTTGTGGCTTCAAAAAAAACCTTACATGAAACAGAAGAAGAAGCCCGTAAAATAACTTCATATCGCACTGTTTTCTATTTTGTAAACCCTTATATCTATGAGGGTCTTAGATTTTTACCGATTCGTTTTAACACAGTCAAGATTCAGCAGTGGCAACCCGTTAAGTCCATTAAATTAAAAGGTGTTGATAATGAAATTGTAATTGATATGTTAATTGATTCGGGTGCGGATTGCTCCTTAATTTCTTATGCAACAGGATTAGAATTAGGTCTCTCTCTTTCTCCTTTAGAAGATACTTTAGAAGCGCGTGGTATTGGTGGAAATGTAGATTATGTTATTCGCAAAATAGAGATAACAATTGATAATCACACATTGCAAGCTCCTGTTGCATGGGTACAAAATCAAGAATGTACAGATGAAATAATCGGTAGATTGATTGTTTTTGATTACTTCAATATCGAATTTAGGCAATCAGAAGAAAAAATTGTTTTTACACCTGTAATAGACGGAAATATCCTTCAATAGAGTTATTACAAAAAATAACGAATCATGTGGAAGGACGATAAAACAGCTTTACTCGATCAATAGGTAGAGTTTATTTTGAATTATGGCAGCCTCGAAGCGGTAAAAGAACTATTGACCGTATTAGGGTACATAGCTTTTTCTTTTGTCATCCTGAAAAGAACTAAAAAAACTATGTGTCCTATGTGGCTATGTGTTAAAAAAAAGGGACTATTCTGAAAAACTTTTTCGTCAGCAATTGTCTTTTTTTGAAGACATGGGTTAT
>JAYTMI010000710.1:0-17117 GCA_043728625.1 Saprospiraceae bacterium
TTGATGGTTTTTTGACTGCTGACCGCCACATCTTGCGCGATATAGCCGACATAAGAAAAGGTCAAAGTACCATTTGGCGGCACTTTATCGAGCGTAAAATTGCCATCAATATCGGTCAAAGTACCATTTGTCGTGCCTTTCACAACAACGCTCGCCCCGATGAGGGTTTCATTCGTTTTGGCATCGGTCACTTTGCCTTGCACGGTCATCGTTTGGGTGAAAGCGGCAAAACTGAACAGGAGTAAGAGTTGAGAGAATATTAGTTTTTTCATAATTCACATGAAGTTTAGTTTTTATCAATAGAAAACAATTGTTTGTTAGAAATACTGAGGGGTTGGTTTTTATGAGTTAAAAGATATAGCTTTGTCAAAAATCTATTGTCAATGGATATTTATAAAGTCAAATCTATCGTCAAAAATGGGCAGTTAATTATTGATTTGCCTGATGAGTTCGAAAATACCGACGTTGAAGTGAGTGTTTCTCTCGTTTCGAGTTCTAAAGAATATACTTCGTCTTCAGAGCCTATCTCTGTCGCTGAAGAACACTCAACTGCTTATGCTAAACATAATTTGCCCAATAAAAAAACTGATGAATCGGGCATCATACCACCGAGGGAAAAAGTTGATTTAAGAAAACTACGCGGTGCAATTAAATCGGATTTATCTATCAATGAGATAGATGCTATTGCTCGTAGTATGCGTGGGGATTCTCCTTTTGTTCCGCCGCGAAAAAGAATTAAATTAAGCACATTAATGGGCGCGTATAAACATAAAATGACCAACGACGAAATTGATTCTTTAACCAAAAGTTGGCGCAGCGAATGGAACCGAGATATATCTTAGATACCAATACTATTATTTATTTTTGCAATGGCTCTTTACCCGAAAGAGCGAATGCTTTTTTACAAGTTGAAGTAGATAAAGGCATCTATATCTCGGTCATTTCAGAAATTGAAACACTTGGTTATCCTTTATCTACTGAATATGAGTCTATGATTAATGAGGACTTCATTGATGGTTCTATTATCATTGAATTAACACGCGATGTCGTTGAGAAAACCATCGAAGTCCGCAAAATATATAAGATAAAACTGCCCGATGCCATCATCGCCGCCACAGCCCTTGTTCACGATATGACATTGATTTCAAGGAACGATGGTGACTTTAAAAGAATCGCTGATTTGAAGTATCTCAATCCTTTTACTGACCTTTAATCCTCGTTTTACTGAGGGGGTACCTTTTCAACCTTGCCAACGTCTATTTTTCCCGCTTTTTCAAGAACTTTTGCACCTGTATTGTCCAAATCGCATAACCATCCGCGTTCATGTGCAGCATATCGGGCTTGAAAAGTTTCGCATCAGGCTTGCCTTCGCTGTCCAACATCCGATTGAAGGTATCAATGAAATACAAACCTTTTTCCTGTTGCACCCATTGCCAAAGCCGCTTGTTAAAGTCTTTCTGTTTGTCAAAATGCTGAATCCTTGACGGGCTGGGTTTGATGGCAAAAAAGACGATGCGGGTCTTGGGCAACTGTGTTTTTACTTTTTTGACAAAAGTTTGGTACGCCATGAAAGTTGAGTCCACCGACTTTCCAGCGTTGATGTCGTTGTCACCTTCATAAAAAAAGATGTATTTGGGTTTGTGTGGCACGACAACACGGTCAAAAAACAAATTGGCATCGCTCGTTTGCGAGCCGCCGAAACCTCGATTGACGACTTTTAAGTTTTTGTTCGCAAAATCAGTATCGCTACTCGTCCAAAAGCGAATTGTGGAACTGCCGTAGAGCATGATTTGACCTAAAACAGGTTTGTTTATCGAGTCTTTTCCTTCAAAAGCCTTGATTTCTCGTTCAAAAGGATTGGTTTGTGCAGTTGTTTTTCCTAAAATAAGGATAAAAACAAGGAGTAGAAAGTAGGTTTGTTTCATATCTTTTTGTTTGATTTTTTGTCATTCTGAACACAGTGAAAGAATCTAAATGAACAATATATACAGATTCTTTCACTGCGTTCAGAATGACAAAAGTGAAAATTGAATAAAAATACGAGGGGTCATTTCAACGTCACCCGCACCGTTTTGACCACATCAGAAGAGCCGCCAACCATAATGTCAAAGTCTCCTGCTTCCGCTTTTTTCTCTAAATTTGGATGATAAAATGCTACATCATCAGCCGTCAAAGTAAATGTAAGGGTTTGTGATTCGCCCTTTTTCAAAAATACCTTTTTAAAACCTTTCAGTTCTTTTAATGGTCTTGTCAAACTGCCCACCAAGTCACGGACATAGAGTTGTGCCACTTCTTCGCCGTCTCGATTGCCTGTATTTGTTAATGTAACTGAGACGGTGATTTTATCCTTAAAACCCCAAGTTGGTTTGTCAACTTTTAGGTTTTCGTAGGAGAAAGAGGTGTAACTAAGCCCAAAACCGAACGGATACTGAGGGGTGTTCGGCATATCCATGTATTTTGATGTGTATTTATTATTGGCATCAAAAGGGCGACCTGTGTTTTTTTGACAATAATACAAGGGAATTTGACCGACAGAACGAGGAAACGTCATCGGCAATTTGCCCGAAGGATTGTAGTCACCAAACAAGACATCGGCAATCGCATTACCCCCCTCAGTACCTGCGAACCAAGTTTCTAAAATAGCAGAAGCCTTGTCTGCAAGCTCTGGAAACGTCAACGGACGACCATTCATCAAAACCACGACGACGGGTTTACCTGTTTTGATAAGTTCTAAAACCAATTCTTTTTGAACACCGGGCAAACCAATGTCAGCACGGGAAGCGGCTTCACCCGTCATCCAACCCCGTTCACCAACCACAACAATGACCGCATCGGCTTGGTTTGTGGCTTTAATGGCTTCTGCAAAACCATCCGTACTCAACATAGGGTGGTTCATAGCAGGGAAGGTGTTTTCTAAATCGCAGCCTTTGGCGTGTAAAATATTAGTGGAAGGTAGGGCGGCTTTGATACCCTCTAAAACACTCACGCAAGCATTGCCATCGCCTGCACCTGACCACGAACCCATCATATCAATTTTTGAATCGGCAAGTGGACCAATGACAGCGAGCGTTTTGATGTTTTTACTGAGGGGTAGGGTAGAAGCATTGTTTTTCAACAAAACCATACTTTTACGTGCCGCATCTCTGGCAGCATCACGATTTTCTTTTGAAAATACAACCCGCTTTTCCCGTTCCGTATCGCTGAATTTATAAGGGTCATCGAACAAACCGAGTTGAAATTTGACCCTTAAAATGCGTTTTACAGCATCGTTGACTGTTTGAATATTGACTTTACCTTCGGCAAGCGATTTTTGTAAATGTGTATAAAACACAGCTCCTTGCATATCCATATCCACCCCTGCGTTGATGGATTTTTCGCCCGCGTCTTTGTCGTCTTTCACGTTGCCATGATTGACCATTTCGTTGATAGATGTATAATCGGTCACTATAAAACCTTTAAAACCCCATTTTTTCCTAAGAATATCGGTCAAAAGTTGATGATTTGCGCTTGAAGGCACGCCGTTTATATCATTGAAAGAAGTCATAAATGTCAACGCCCCTGCATCCAAACAGGCTTTGAAAGGCGGCAAATAGGTTTCCCAAAGGTTCATATCGGACATATCAACAGTGTTGTAATCACGCCCTGCTTGGGCAGCCCCATAAGCGGCAAAGTGTTTGGCGCAAGCCGCAATGCTTGAAGTTGAGCCTATTTTGCCTTGAAAACCACGTGTCCGAGCCGCACCAATCATAGAACCGAGGTACACGTCTTCGCCTGCCCCCTCAGTACAACGCCCCCAACGTGGGTCGCGCGAGATGTCGAGCATGGGCGCATACGTCCAATGCAAACCAGCGGCGGCGGCTTCTGCGGCAGCAACACGAGCAGAGCGTTCAATGACTGCCATATCCCAACTCGCCGACTCGCCGAGTGGAATCGGAAAAATGGTTTTATAGCCATGAATGACATCATAACCGAAGAGCAAAGGGATTTTCATGCGCGTTTCCTTCATCGCTATCTCCTGCAATTTGCGGTTGTAATCGGCGGTGTGGGCGTTGAAAATGTTACCACATTTGCCTGAACGAATGTCGTCTGCATAACCTTTGCGAATCGTGGGACCCGTCACATCCCAATCAGAGGTGAAGAGGGTGAGTTGCCCAATTTTCTCTTCCAAGTTCATTTTGTTTAAGACGGAATCCACCTTTCGGTCAATGGGGTCTTTATACTGAGGGGGTGTCTTCTTTGCTTTTGGGTTCTGTGCAAAGAGAGAAACGGTACTCGCTAAGAGTAGTATGAGTATGTTTAAAGACTTGATATTCATATTTTATGATAATTTATACAGTAGATTAGAGTCATTTTAAAGAAATAGCGTCTGATTAGTGTGCTTTTTCTTATTTTTGCTTTTTAATTTTAATAAAACTAAATATCGTTATTATGCCTAAATCCTATTCTCAGTTTGATTATGATGACTTAAAAGATTTAGGTCTTCAAGTTGGCGAAAATGCCTTTATTCATGAAATCAAGTACAAGCCAGTACCCCCAAGTGATTTTTTAAAGAAGACACTTGAACGAAATTTACGACGCAAACTAAGGTCTGAAAAAGCAAAATCAGAGTTTCTTATCTCGCCTGTCTTAGCTGAATTAGAAGAACTCAATTTACAGAAGTTCGCTTTTTATTCAGGTTATAAGTTTAGTGTCGAACCTAAACAAGGTCTGAATGGCTTCTGTGACTTCGTTTTATCTCTTGAAGCAAAAGCTTTTCGTATTGAAGCACCTGTTTTCTTTATCGTTGAATCCAAAAACGAAAATCTTGAAAGCGGTATTCCTCAATGCGTTGCTGAATTGTATGCGGCTCAAATTTTCAACGAGCGTGCGGGTAAACTGCATCCAGTTCTATATGGTGCTGTCACTTTCGGGCATGAATGGAAATTTATCCGTTTTATAGGCAATACAGCCGAAGTGGATACGTCTATTTTCTTTCTCATTCAACTCGACCAAATTCTCGGTATTATGCAATATATCGTTGACAATGCTTAGATAAATGGTTCTTCGTTATTGGTTATTGGTAAATTGGTTATTAGTGCAGACCTATAACTAATAACCAATCCCCAATCCCCATTAACTATTTATCCAACCACCCCCCTTTAAACCCCGCTTTCTTCAACCCTGTGACGACGTAAGGGTTCTTTTTCATCAAATTCCAAACAAGGCTTGATCGATGATTTTCAATCTGAATGAGAATCGGACCTTGGTCAATACCGAGGTAATCGCGGTCAATCCACCCCCCCTCAGTAATTTGAGGGTTTACATTGTTCGCAGAATAAAAAGTATAAGTCGGATTGTAAGCGTCTTTGAAACCGTATTCAGTCACAAGCGGCGTGTTGTAATACTTATTCCACATATTTTCAAGGGCAGGAATACAGACTTCGGGCGCGAATGGAATCGAACCACCAACAGCCGTTGGTGCAATCGTACCGTCGTCAACAACACGAATGGAAGCTGCCCCACGTGCGCCGTATTGGAAAAACTTGCGCTGTGTGCCATTGATATTGACAACCGTATCACGCGGACCATTGCAAGCCGTCAAGCCCCATTCGTTTGCGCTGTAATTTTTATATTTGTTTGGATTTTCTATGGCATAACTGCGTTGAGCAAGGGTCGCACGCCTTGAATTTTCAAAATAATCAATGCCTTTGGCTTTCATATAAGGGTCTTGAATACCCTTGAAATCAATGTACATTTGGCTGTATTGATGCCCAAAAAGCGGCTCGAAATTGACATGCGCTTGTCCTTGATAGGTTGCCCATTTGTAAGGCGCACACCAGCGATCCCAACAGTCGGCAGGAATCGGATGCGTCGGCGAACCGATTGCCATGACGAGTAGAACCATCGCTTCGTTGTAGCCAATCCATTCGTTTTTCAAGAAACCACGTCCAGGGTGATAGCCCATAGACAGGTTTTTATTGTCATTTAAGAAAAAAGACCAGTCCACACGCTGGTATAGCTTTTCTGTTAATTCATGGATTTCCTTTTCAATAGGGTCGTTTTCTTTGTCAAAATAAGACATAACAGACAACACGCCAGCCATCAGCAAGCCTGTGTCAATCGAAGACAATTCTACTTCTTCATACCGCAACGATGTTTCATGGTTGAGGAAATGGTAGTAAAAACCTTTGTATCCACTCACACCTGCCTTAGCATCACTTTGTGGCATCGCCCACAAAGCCCGCAGCGTTTTGATCACTCTATCAGCCGCTTGCGCACGTGTGACGTAGCCGCGTTCAGCACCAATACAGTAAGCCGTCAAGCCAAAACCTGTCGCCGCGATGCTTGAAAAGTCGCGTTTCGGATGGCGGTCAGGCACTTGGTAGTTTTTGTCCACCAAATCCCAAAACCAGCGAAAGGTGCGGCGTTCCACCTCGTCGAGCGAAAATTTAGGATTGTCTTTTTGTTGCGTTTGAATGGCTGTTCCATTGGGCTTTTGGTCGCAACCCAACAGAAAAAGAAGGAAAAAGAAGGTTGTGAGTAGCTGTTTTGATTTCATAAACGACGTTTTTTTGGGAATGAGGCTGTCTCAAAAGGTACGAACTGACTTTGTCTGCCAAATATTATTTTATTTTATTGAACGGCATTTATGTTCGGGGAACTTTGAAAGTTCCCCGAACATGGTGTCCGAATCGAAATAATATTCTGAACCAAAAAAGAGTCGTTGCCTTTTGATACAGCCTGATTCAATTAAAAAATGAGAGGACTGCCGAGCTACCCAAAAGGCAGCCCGACAAAACCCTCAACAGAAGTATGAAAAATAATTACTACTCTTTCACAAATTTATTATTGGCAACCAAGCCCTTGTCGTTGTAGGCTGAAATCAGGTACATGCCTCTGTCCAAACCATCGAGCGAAACGGTATAAGTGTCAACAGTAGAAAGGTTGACAACTTTGACCTTTTGACCCAACATATTGGTAATTTCAAGACGGCGTACCCCCTCAGTATTGTCAACATATAAAGCATCAAAAGCTGGATTTGGATAAACTTTAAGCGATTCAACCTTAGCATTTTCAAAAATACCCGTCGTTGTACAGCTACCTTCACCGATAACAATATCGTCAATATAGTTTGTTAATATGGAAGTTGGCACAGCTAATGTTAAGTCAATAAACAATGTTAAGCGTGTGTGACCTTCTTTACCGGTTAAAATGGGTGTTCCTTTGCCTGTGAAATTGAGCGTGATTTCTTCCCATTCGTTCACTTTTGTATTTGCAACAATCACTTCTACGTTGTTCGGTCCACTCGCAGAACCTTCTAATTTGGCAGCAAAGTTGCCGATGTGATCCATCAATACTTTTGCTTTTATTGTCAAATTATTCGTTGTCCATTTCATTGGAGCAGGAAAATCGAAAAAGCCACCTGTGAATACCGTACTGTTTGGTAAACGCTTGAATTCCATAACAGTATTACTAACATTGATAGTTGCTTTTTTCGGATTTGGTAAGACACGTGCAAATTTGCCATCGAGCGTATCGTTTGCAAAATATTTAAAAGGTAAGGTTCTTTCTGCGGTTTCAAAATTGACCGCGCAACCTGTAATTGGCTCCGATTTCCATTGCAAATCGTCAATCAAATAGATGTCATTGCCTGTATTTGCTACACTACCGTTGAAGAAAATAGCCACATTTTTGTAGTTGTTCGCTTTCACACTGCTGAAATCAATATTGAAAGTGACCCATGCATTCGCTGTTTTTACGGTATCCCAAATCTCTTTCACGCCAGAGGTGCCACCTTCTAATTTAAACAACATCGGAATGCCCGCACGTGGTGCAAAAACTTTTATGCTGAATTGATTATATTTCGATAAGTCTATAGCCGTTGTTTTTGTCAAACTCAAAGCAGACCATTCGTCAGCAGGGTCAGCATAACGTCCGATCTTATCACTTGGGTTCGCGGGACCTTGTTGTGTATTGTTAGTCACCGTCAAACGGTCACTGCCGCCGCCATAAGTTGTGTTGCGTTGACATTCGTAGTCGTCCAAAATTGTTGGAATCGGCACAACCGTCAAACAAGCATTGAGCGTCAATTTGCCTTGTTTCAAGTTGTCATAATAATAAATCGCACCACTTGCCGCCGTTCCAGAGTTAAATAAAATATTGATAGAACCAATGTCGGTAATACCAATAGCAGATGATAAATCGAAGCCCAGATTCGTCCAAGTGCCCGCCGAGTCAATAGTTGCTTCCGCCTCCTTACTGCCTTGCAAAGCACTAACCAATTGAATTTTAACCTTTTGTCCAACCGAACCCGCAGGAGCAAGCACTTGTAGGTTGATTTGCGGTGCGGTTGCGGTTACAGCAAAACCTGTTGGTAATGCACCCGACAATACTGAGATTGCCGTTGTACCACGTACAAATTTGCCGACATTTGGACTTGGATTTGTTGTGTTAACCGTCGGATTTGCAACGGCTGTGTATGTGCCCGTTGTGCTTGTCCACGTCATTTTTGGTGTCGTTTCGAAGTCTTCGAGCGCAGGTCTTTCCGTAAACATCCAATCGTCGAAATAATAAACATCACCCGCCGTTGCCACAGTACCTGCATTGAAAAACAAAACAGCTTTTTTCAAGCCTCGAAAAGCGGCACCACTGAAATCGCCGCCAACACTAACCCATTTGTTGGTCATTGCTGCCGTTATCGGAATCGAAACTTCCATAGCTGCACCACCATCTTCCAACTTTAATAGTAAATTTCCTACTTTGGGTGCCCAAACTTTAAGGCGCATGTAATTATTGACACTCAAATCAATCGGTGTGACATTATTATGAACGAGCGCCGCCCATTCCAAACCAGCACCAACAGGGTCAACATAGCGACCAACTTTTGCTGATGTATTGACACCCGTTGGATCAGGATTGCTAACAACTGTGAGCGAATCCCAAGTGTCAAAATAATTAGCATTGCGCTGACACTCAAAGTCGTCAAGAATAGTATTGTTAGCAGCGACACCTGAACAAGCATCTGCGGGCAGTTGCTGGATATTGTCGAACCAAAAAGTATCCAATTTTGAATTGCCAACCCCTGCGTCAAAGAATAAAATGAGGCGATTGAGCGAATCAACAGCCCGTGCGCTGTAAAAATCGAGGTTGTACTCCTGCCAAGCATTGGTGACAACGATTTGTTTCGACACTTCTTTGTTGCCTTTTGGACCTTCCAATTTGAAAATCAAAGTACCCGCTTTTTTAGAATACACATTGATTTTGAAACGGTTATTGGTTGTTAAGTTAATAGGGGTTGTAAATTTTGCCCAAAAAAGACTGTAACCCGTCGAGTCTTTTTTGATGTACCGCCCCACTTTTGTCGAATTGTTGACCGCATTGGGCTTCGGGTTGTTCACCACGCCACTCCAAGTGCCGTCTGGAGCTTCCCAGTTGAGCGAAGCTGTTCCGCTTTCAAAATTTTCGTTGATTTGGGCTTTCATAAAGCCAACTGCCATGAGCAGGAATGAGAGAGAGAGTAGAATTTTTTTCATAACGAATAAAACGATTTGGTTAAATAATACTGGTTTTTGAATAAGAATTTAGTTTTGAATTAGGATATTTTGGATTTGTAAGGATGAATTAGGCTTTTTTCCGACGGATGAAATCCTATTAAATCTTTACAAATCTGACGAATCCTAATTCCTTAGAAGTACCCCTCAGTATGAAGACATAAAAACCTGCCGTCAAGTCCTTTGTCTCGACGCTTATCTGGTTTTTCCCTTCGGGTAAACTTTTATGCTGAAAAACGGTTTTTATGACACGACCTGTAATGTCTGTAATGTCTAAACTGACCATTTCTGTTTTTTGTAAATCAATGACAACCATTGTTTTATCCGCACTTGGGTTAGGAAATATGGAAAAACCGACCCCCTCAGTTGCTTCGTTCCTCGTAATGTCATCTTTTGTTGCCGTCGCATCAGGCACAAACCCAATCGCATCCAAAGCAGGTTGAATTTCAGGATTTGACATAAAAAGCCGCCACAAAAGCCCCGTTCGATGGTTTTCTATCATACCAACAATAGGTCCTTGGTCAATTGCCAAATAGGATGTGGCAAACCAATTTCGACCTAAATTGAAAGCATCATAAAAGCCATGTTTGCCCCAAAGCCGTTCGCCTTGTGTGCGGTAGAAATATTTCAAAGCCGCCATGCTTTGTGTGGGCGCATAGGGCATAGAACTCAAAGCTGCTGTCGGTGTTATCGTTCCATTGTCAGTCGGTTCCAAAGGCGCATGTGCGGCATAACCATTTGGGTCGTCGCTTGCCGTCAAGCCCCAATTATCGGCTGAATAGCCTGTTTTACTGAGGGGGTTGCTTTTGCAATATTCCCAATTTATGAGGGTTTGCGCGACGTTGTGATGCCAATAATTGGCATAAGCATCCTTTTTACGACGTGGGTCAAAACCCAAATAAGAGTAATGTGCAAAAAACAAGGGACCACCTGCCAACGGACCAACTTGCAGCGTCCGCCCATAATAGGTCTGTCCATTTCTGTAATTCGCACTACTTGCCCAACCTTGATGATAAAGACTCGCGGGAATCCCTTTCGTCGGCGAAGCCACAGCCAAAAGATATGTAATCAGTGCCTCATTATAGCCACGAAGTTGGAAGTTCATACGCCAAGTGTAGTTTGGCGAATAATGCCAATACAAGACATTTTCATTGTTTTTCCTATGAAATTGCCAATTGACACCTTGCCAAAGTTCTGTTATGGTCTGACGAATGGTTGCTTCTTCTGTTGTTGAACGGTTGAAATATTGACGTGCGGTCAATAAACCTTGCATCAAAAAAGATGTTTCGACCAAATCGCCGCCATCGTCATAAGTGCTAAACGGCTGTACTTTGCCCGTTTGACCGTTCATCCAATGCGGATAAACACCTGCGAAACGGTCAGCTATTTGCAAAAAAGACAATAATTTGAGCATATAATCCACCCCCTCAGTACGCGACACCCAACCACGTTCAACCGCTACCACCCAAGCCATAACCCCAAATCCAGTGCCGCCTGTTGTTACAGTGTTGCCCGATGTATTACGCTCTCGTGCCATACCCGCCACAGGATGTTGGAATTCACGAAAATACCGAAACGAATAACGTTGCACCATTTCCATCAAACTATCATCGGGCATCGGATGTACATAGCCATTTGCCGATGATGAAAAATTGGAAACAGCACCCACCGTACCAACCGCTTTCACCTTATATATGAGTGAGAAATTGGTACCCAACGACCTAACAAAATCAATCAGCATCGTATCACTCACTGTTTTGAGTGAATCGAACCTTGCACCCCCATTTGTTGACCGCCAAATCTGATAATTTTGAACATTTGAGACAGAAGCCCAAGTCAATTCCACATGACTGTCATAGCCAACTGCCACCACATTTGTCGGCGCAGACGGCGTTTGACCCCTCAGTAAAAAGGGCAATGTCAAGCAAATAATGACCGCTATAAAGGTAAAAATATGGGTACGAGGTATCGTCATATTGCTTGGTTTCAGAATTCTTGTTGTTCGGTTCTTAAAATGATTATTGGTCAATTCATTAAAATACCGAATTTTTATAAACCAAAGGTAGGCTAATGCCAAACCAAACGCTAATTTTTTACCTCACTACAACTACACCAAACGTATTTTTACCACATCACTTGGGATTTTGTAGGTAATTGACTTATTTGTAAAGCCTTGATTTTCAATATTTTGGAGAAATAATGTTTTTAAACATAAAAAAAGCCACCTCATGGTGGCTAAAATAGGAGCAAAATGAAATGTTTTTATTTTTCAAAAAAGCACCCCCTTCTCAAGGAATCCTTCGGATCAGTATTTCAATATAAACTCCGTCAAATTATCGCTGTCGTGCAATGCCAATTTTTTTCGCAACCGATAACGCTTGTTTTCGACACCTCGAATAGAGATGTACAGCAATGGACTGATTTCTTTTGAAGTCAAATTCATACGCAAATAAGCGGCAAGTTTCAAGTCACCAGGGGTCAAATCGGTGTATTCTGTTTTCAATCGTTTCAAAAAATCTTCATGGACTTGGTTGAAATTTTCTTCAAAAACTCGCCAGTTTTCTTCACTTGATAGGTTGTTTTCTATCATTTTTTTCAATTTGGTATAATGTTTTTCAGGAAAACGGGTGCTGTGTTCTGCTTTTATGTCTTCCAATTCGTCTTTTATTTCAATCAAAATTTCATTTTTGCGGATAATACCCATTGTCGAGTTAGCGAGTTCTTGGCTTTTGTTGATGATGTCGAGGTGCAGTTTTTCGTTGTCGGCTCTGATGCGTTGTTGTTCCAACTCACGAAGCATTTCGGCTTCAAGGAGTAACCGTTGATTGTCGAGTTGGATTCTATGAAATTTTAGGAGTAGAAAAACCAGACCGATAGCAGCCAAAAAGTAGCCAATTTTTGCCCAAATTGTTTCATACCAATGTGGTTTAATGTCAAACTCTATCGCCGTTTCTTCACCTGTAATGTCATTTTTCAAGCGAAAAGCATGTTTCCCAGCCGATAAATTGGCAAATTCATGCGAAGTTGCAGATTCCCATGGCGACCAATCGGTAGAATGTCCCGTCAAAAAATAGCTGTATCTGGCGGCATCGGTAAAGTAGGGTAGGCTTACATCAATCCGCAACGCGCGATAATCGGGTGACAGTCGCAATAAGGTTCGAGCAGAATCAGAAGGATAAAAATGAAACGAAGCACCGTCTTTGGCGAACAAACGGATTATGGGTTTGGGGGTAAAAGCGATATTTGGAGTCGTTTTTTTTTTGTTAAAAACAGCATAACCATCGTCTAAACCAAAAAGATAACGGCTGCTGTCAAGTGCAATGATGGTTTCATAGTCCGTAATAAGCTTCAAACGCAGACGAATGGGCATTTTATCCCCCCTCTCGATTTTATCGGGATGTGCCATCAGAATTTCGACAAAATCAGGATGGATTTTCATAAAATCACTGCCAATACCACCTTTCAATTTACAATTTTCAAAACCTGTGTTGTCAACTTTTCTAAAAACTGCTTTTTCGTTTTCATACATATAATACGTGTCGTCCGCTTTGATATAAAAATCATTGTTTATTTTGGTAAAATCATACTTGACAGCATTCCCAATTTTCATAGGAGTAACCCCCTCAGTATTTTCAAAATATTCATTGATTTTGAGCTTAAAAAGCTGATGATAGGCATTGATTGCCCACAGATTGCCCGCCGTATCAAAGGCAATTTTTTTAACAGGTTCGTTGAAATTGTTTATTTTTTTCAAAACAGACCAAACGCCTTTGTTTTTTTGAAAAACAGCAATACCTGTGTAAGTGCCTTGTAAAAATATGTCTTTTACTGATGGGTGTCTAATGGTGTTCCAACCACCTGTCACATCTGAAATTTTGGATAATTGGTTGCCGTTGTTCAGCATGAAACTACCACTATTGTGACCGATAAGCAGTTGATTGTCAATGATTTTTAAATCCCAAACTTGCCCTTGTGAGCCATCGAGCAATGTGAAATTTTCAGTTGAACCCTCTGTTTTGTAAAACAAGCCTTGATTTGTGCCAACAAACAATTTTCCATTGAAAATAGCCGCAGCGTACACCGCCCCAATTTTACCACTACGGTCTTGAAAAAAAGTCAAAGGTGCGGTCAAATCCACCAGATCAATGCCTTTATCAAGCCCAAGCCAAAGGTTTTGCATACGGTCTTCGTGCATCGAAAGCACCGTATTGTTCTGCAATCCGTTTTCTTTGTTGATGTGTCGAATGCTTGAACCATCGGGGCGTAACAAATAAACACCGTTCAAAATTGTTCCAAAAGCATAGTTGCCATTGGCAAAACGCAGCCCCTTGTTGAGTTGAAAATTGCGGGAAAGCCCTTGTGCTGACTCCCACCAAGAACTAAATCGCTTGTTTTCAAATACAAAAATGCCATCGCGGACAGTGCCAATGAGGAAGCCATCGTGTCCATAAGGCAAAATGGTAGAGATAATTTTTTTAGCTAAAAAATCGCTGCCTTCGATGAATTGAAATTCATTGGTTTTTGTCAGTTCATACAAGCCTTTTGAAATGACAGGTAGAATGAGTCGCCCATTGACTTCATGCAAAAACATGATATTGCCAGGGGGGCTTAATACATTTATGTCGTGAAAATCGTATTTATAAATCGTTGAAAATGATTGAAAATAGACAGCTTGGGGCGTAACGACGATGTGCCATATTTCCTCTTGCTTTACTTTCTCAAATTTGACATTTTTACTGAGGGGGGTATATTCGAGGTTGCCAAAAGCATTTTTTTGAAAAAAACCAAACTCTGCATAACCACCAGCATAAATGCGTCCATGCCCATCGGCGGCAATGGAACGGATGATTTGTTTATTCGGCAAAGGCAATGTTGACCACGTTGAACCATCAAATCGGAGGAGTCCGTCACCGTTTCCAAAGAACATTTCACCGTCAATAGATTGGGTTATTGACCAGTTTTGGTTTTGGGCGTGGTAGTCGTTTTTGGTGAAATTGAGAGTGCGTGGCACTTCTTGCCCTGTTGCCCAACAAACAGATAACGCAAGCAAAGCGGAGATGAAATATGTGTGTAATGCCCTCATGCGAGCAAATAAAAGACATTTCTTTTGTTTCTCAAGCTATTTTATTTTAAAAACATAAATTGAGGAATTTTACCAATGTTTTATATCTGAAAATAACCCATTCAAAAAAAATGCGTATTTTTGTAACACTACTTTTATCATTTAGAAATAAAACACAACATTTATGTTTAAAAAAATCATTTCCACACAACCTTGGTCTGCTACTGCGACCGATTGGGCTTCACTTATTTTACGTTTGTCATTAGGTTTACTGATGATCAATCATGGTTATCCAAAACTCATGCAATTTTTCAGTGGCGAAGAAATCCACTTTGCTGACCCAGTTTTTATTGGTGAAACTGCGACATTAGCATTTGCCGTTTTTGCAGAGTTCTTTTGTTCAATTCTCATCGCCATTGGTTTTTGGACGCGCTTGGCTTTGATTCCCTTGATTGCAACGATGATTGTTGCTGTTGGCATCATTCACCTCAATGACCCGATGGATAAAAAAGAACATGCTTTAATGTATCTTTTGCCTTATATCGCCTTGTTTTTATTGGGCAGTGGTCGCTTTTCGGTTGATGCTTTTTTGAATAAAAATAGAGGAGTGTGAGTGATTGACTCTTTAAACTGACCATCAAGTCCTGCCATAAGTAAACGAGGTATGTTTTTGCAAAGATGTTTTTTATTTTTGCAAAAATATATCTCGTTTATAAAATCAAGTTAAAATGGGAATCATCAAAGCCGACGTAACAGAAGTCATTGACGAAGCAACGGGTGAATTGTATCAGATTTTTCCACCTGAAAAGAAGGAGAGTGCTATGTTGGTGGTTAGCTTTTGATATCTAAAAACGTCAAAATACCAGCTGCACCTATTTTTCCCGCTTGCACTGCATCAACCACTTCCTTACCACCATTCACCGCATCACCACCCGCAAAAATACCTGCTAAATTGGTAGATCCGTCTTGATTGACAACGATTTTACCATCTTTATGCACCAAATGCGCATCATTGACAAGGCTTTCAAATGGCATTTGCCCAGCTGCTTTTATGACCATATCCACTTCTAAACTGAACGTTTCGCCAGTTGCAATAGGCGCACGACGACCACTGGCATCAGGTTCGCCCAATTTCATTTTTTCACAAACCAATTCTGTTACTTTACCAAGATTTCCTTTCAATTCTTTTGGCGCAGCTAAAAACACAAACTGAACGCCATCGAGCCGTGCAATATCTACTTCTACATCCGTACAGGGTTTTTCAGATTCCGTTCTTCTGTAAACAATCGTCACTTCCGATGCGCCAAGCCGTTTGGCTTGTGTAGCGGCATCAATCGCCGTCATACCCAAACCGATAACCGCTACTTTATCGCCTACGGCTACGCTTGAAAGTGGTTTTGTACGGATATTGTAGATAAATTCAAGGGCATTTTCAACGCCTGCCAAATTTTCACCTTCTATACTGAGGGGTCTCGCCAAGCCAACACCGATGCCCAAAAAGACCGCATCGAAGTTGTGTTGCAATTCATTGAGGAATACATCACGCCCCAATTCCTGTCCGTATTCAATGGAAATGCCGCCAATAGATGTGATAAAATCTACTTCTGCTTCGCAAAATTCAGGAGTCACTTTGTAGCCCGCCACGCCATAAGTCATCAAGCCACCGCCTTTTTGTTCTTTCTCAAAAATAACAACTTCTACGCCTTGACGTGCCAATGCATGAGCGCAAGCCAAACCTGCCGGACCTGCGCCAATGACCGCTACACGCCGATTTACTGAGGGGGGGCTTTTGTACAATTGCCAATGTTCAGCAATCGCTTTTTCAGTCGAATAACGTTGTAAGCGAGCGATTTCAATGGGTTTTTCACCCATTAAATTATAAACACAAGCACCCTCGCACAGTTTTTCAACAGGACATACGCGGCTGCATCCTGCACCTAAAATATTGGAATCAAATATCGTTTTGGCAGAACCTTTGACATTGTCCGTTGTGATTTGACGAATGAACATCGGTACATCTATCGAAGTCGGGCAAGACTTCATGCACGGTGCATCGTAGCAAAATATGCAGCGATTGGCTTCTACAACGGCAGCGTCGAGCGTGGCAAAAGGAGGGTGAATGTCGGCGAAGTTTGCCGCATATTCGGCTTCTGTAAGGCGATTGTTTTGAATAGGCATCTTTAATGTTTTTATATCAGACACGAATTTCACAAATTACACGAATTTAGTTCCTTTCAGGATGACAAAAAATTCGTGTAATTTGTGAAATTCGTGTCGGCGAAGTAATGACCATTTATTTGAAATCTACTACAATTCGACTAGTTTTCCATACGTTTCAGGTCGTCTATCTCTGAAAAACTGCCAGACATTGCGGACTTGGTCAATCATTTCTAAGTCAAATTCAGAGACCAATAACTCGTCATTGTCCTCTGATGCTTGTGCGAAAATCTCTCCACGCGGATTGACAAAATACGATGAACCATAAAATTTGCCCACATTCCAAGGGGCTTCTGTGCCGACTCGAT
>JAYTMI010000711.1:0-3644 GCA_043728625.1 Saprospiraceae bacterium
TCCCGATTTTCCAAGCTCAAACCAAGTTATGACACCACCTAAAAATGAACAAAAGTCGAAAATACCCATCCAATCCAAGCCAAATATCATAACAAAACAACCAACTGCACCGCAAATTAACTTAAAAGTACCGACAGTCACCCCCTCAGTAACGTTCGGTAAAAAGCCCGATTTGCAGCAAATTGAGCAAGCAAACAGACAAAATACGGCACCTACATCTCAAAAAGCGCCTACGGGAGCAGAACAACAACAAAAAACAAATGACCCTTTTGAAGGGCAAATGGTGTTTGTAAATGGTGGAACGTTTATGATGGGGAGCAATGATAAAGAAGCAAAAGATGATGAAAAACCCGTTCATAGAGTCACTTTGAGCAATTTTTCTATAGGTAAATATGAAGTGACGCAAAAACAATGGCGCGAGGTGATGGGAACAAATCCTAGTTTTTTTAAAGATTGTGATAACTGCCCAGTGGAGCAAGTCAGTTGGACCGATGTTCAAGAATTTATATTAAAACTGAATGTCTTAACGAAGAAAAGCTACCGTTTGCCATCTGAAGCGGAATGGGAATTTGCCGCACAAGGTGGAACACGAAACAACCCTAAAATGGGCGACTTCATATATGCGGGTAGCAATAATATTGACGAGGTAGCTTGGTACAATTTAGTATCGGGTGGTCAAACACATCCTGTTGGAAGAAAAAAAGAAAATCTATTGGGGCTTTTTGATATGAGTGGAAACGTATTTGAGTGGTGCGATGATTCGTATAACAGCTATAATAACAAAAACAAAGTTAACAATGGTGATCGTGTTAATCGTGGAGGAAGTTGGTCTACAACAGCACGTTATTGTCGCATACACGATCGCGATTACGATACACCCATACATCGCGCCAGCACTTTAGGGTTTCGCATTGTTCTATTACGTTAATCTATAATAACCCGTAATCTTTAGCTTTAATCAAATTTTTGTAATAGGATTTCCTTGATTTTTAGGGTTTAATGGGATGATAGTTTAAACTATTCGCTCAATAAGGTCTTTTATTGGGATTTTGTCGTGTATCAAAAAACGCTGTAATGAAAATAATTGTACCATGAACACGATAGTACATACGCCGATTATCATCTATAAGAATGAAACGAACGGTTTTCATTGTAGGCACTTTGCGACCAATCAAGGGCTGATTTTTCAGTAATTCTATTTTTGAATCAACTGTTTGGATAAATTTTTGAGCTGTTCTGAAAGAGTGTTGTTCATCATAGTAATCTACCAATTCATCCATTTTTTTGATAGCTTTTTTGTTCCACCTTATTCTTTTAACCATTTTTCATATCTTTTCATCACGATGTCATGGTCAACAAGATTTTCTTCGTGATATGTTTCCTCAATAGCCAATTCAAGCTCTAAATGCTGTTCGACGGTTAATCCGTCTAACTCATCCTCATGGCGTAATTTTTTGAAATAAGCTATAACCATAGCTAACACAGACGGTTCGTCTGTTTCGACAATTAAGCGGTGCAAATCATTTTTTAATTGTGCTGTTGACATTTTCTTTAATTTTTTTACAAAAATAATAGGAAAAATAGATTTTGCCTACTTTTCTAAACATAATTTTTAAAGGGATACATCTGTTTTCATATACTTTTAGCCCAAAGTGTCTCAAGGTGTAAACAACCCCTTTATCACTTTCCCAAAATAGCATTGTGCATACTCTGGCGCACTGGGCGAAGGACAAGAATCATAATACCACGATTGTTTAGTACCATTCGCAGATGTCCATTCCACATAATAAATAAACGTATCAGCGCATTGGCTTTTCCAATTTTGATTGGGCAAGTCCTTCATTTCCTTTGGAAAAGCCGTTGTAAAGGCATTGGCAATGAGAAATTTTTCATTGGGCAATAGGCTGTCTCCTTTTGTGGAAACGCTGAAAAGTTGTCCATTTTTGATTTTAAAAGTGCCTTGACCCTGACCGCTGAATCCGCCTGTACTGCCGATTATGAAGACATCATTGGCTTGTAATTGTAAATTAACCGATATGTAACAATCTGCGCCCACTGTGCTTTTATGACACGCAGCACTCATTAAGGTAAGGGCGATGAAAATAAAGATATACTTTTTCATTTTTGAAGAATTTAAGAAAATGGTGAATGGTGAATCATTAGTGCTCAAAGGATTTTTTTCTATGTATATTTCATTGAAATACAATACTCGTTTTTTATTAAAAGAACGGCTCGCTTATGTTCGGGGAACTTTTTAAGTTCCCCGAACATAGTGTTCGCATACTATTTCAAGCAAAAAGCACCATTTTTTGGTAGATTGAAACTTTTTATAAAATTCTAAACAAAATCTTTTGAACACCAATAATGGTGAATGGTTAAATTTAGCCATATTCCCCATTAAAATATTCACCATTCTGCATATATAGACAGATGAAAATGTCTTTTGGTTGGGTCGTCTGTCTAATACCCCTCAGTATTTTTGAAAAAACATGAAAACGAAACGACCTTTTTCTTACTTTCACGACTTCAAATCAATTTTATAAACCAAACTTTAAATCATTCAAAATGAAAAAGCCACTATTCATCGTTTTCCTTTTTCTCTCTTTTTCTCTTTTGGGACAAAAGAAATCGCTGTCCTATTACCTACCTGAAACGGTTACTTATGATAAAAACATTCCCACACCCGAACAGTTTTTGGGTTATCAAGTCGGGGAGCAACACATCAGCCACGACCAATTAGCAGCGTATATGCGGGAACTCGACAGATTGAGTGACCGCATCACTTTGGAGGTCGTCGGACGCACCTATGAATATCGTCCGATGATGATTTTGACCATTACTTCGCCTGAAAACCATCGAAATTTGGATAAAATCAAGGCAGAACATATCAAGTTGACCGACGCATCCCTATCAGGCAACCTCGATGTATCGAAGATGCCGATTGTCGTTTATCAAGGTCATTCCATTCATGGCAATGAGCCGAGTGGTGCGAATGCAGGACTTTTGGCGGCTTATTATTGGGCAGCAGCACAAAGTAAAGAGGTGGAGGAAACGCTCCAAAATGTCGTCATTTTGTTCGACCCGAGTTTCAATCCAGATGGTTTGCAGCGTTTTAGTCAATGGGTGAATATGCACAAAGGGAAAAATTTAGTGAGCGACCCCAACAACCGCGAATTTAGTGAGGTCTTTCCTTATGGGCGGACGAACCACTATTGGTTTGACCTCAATAGAGATTGGCTGGTGCAACAACAGCCCGAATCGAAAGGACGTGTGCAGGTTTTCCATGATTGGAAACCCAATATTTTGACTGACCACCATGAGCAAGGCAGTAATGCGACGTTCTTTTTTCAACCCGGTGTGCCTGCTCGGACGAATCCCTATACGCCCATGAAAAATCAAGAGATGACAGGTAAAATCGCTGCTTTTCATGCCAAAGCCTTGGATAAGATTGGTTCTCAATACTTTACAAAAGAAAATTATGATGATTTTTACTACGGAAAAGGCTCGACTTATCCCGATGTGCAAGGCAGTATTGGCATTTTGTTTGAGCAAGCCTCGTCTCGTGGTCATGCACAACGCACGACGAATGGCGTTTTGACATTTCCGTTTACCATTCGGAATCAGTTGACGACCTCGTTTTCAAC
>JAYTMI010000712.1:0-1525 GCA_043728625.1 Saprospiraceae bacterium
TTTGAAAACATTGATATTCATCAACTCAAACAACAACGTGGTTTTTACGAGCAATTTTCTCAAAATACCCTTCAAATCAATCAAGGAAACGGCAGTTTCAAGGAAGTGGCGCATTATTCAGGCGTTGCAGCTTCCGATTGGTCATGGGGTGCTTTGATTTTTGATGCCGATTTTGATGGACAGCAAGACCTTTACGTGTGCAATGGCATCAGTCACGATGTCATTGACCAAGATTTTATAGACTTTTTTGCCGACGACATTATCCAAAAAATGGCAATGACTGGTAAAAAGGAACAGGTTGAAGAAGTCATTAAAAAAATGCCTTCTGTGCCGATTCAAAACCTAATGTTCAAAAACAAAGGCAATTTGCGCTTTGAAGATGTCTCTAAACAATGGGGTTTGGCAGATAAAAGCTTTTCAAACGGTGCGGCTTATGGTGATTTGGACAACGATGGAGATTTAGATTTGGTCGTCAACAATGTGAATGAAGAGGCATTTGTATATGAAAACAATACGACAAAGGACATTTCGACAGCTTTTATCGGCTTTTTACTGAGGGGGGGCGAAAAGAATACTTTTGCCATTGGCTCAAAAATCCAAGTGTTTAGTGGTGGTCAAATTTATCAAAAAGAGAATATTCCAACACGTGGTTTTCAATCGTCTATGGATTACAAACAGATGATTGGTTTGCCAAAAGGTCAAAAAGTGGACAGCGTTTTGGTGTATTGGTACGACAGAACTTATACAAAACTCGCTGATTATCAATTGAATAAGCTCAATACGATTGATTATAAAACAAGCAAAAGAACAAAAGCGAATTATCAAAAAGTCCTTGAAAAACCTTTATTGGTTAGTGACGAAACGATTGCAAATTCACTACCTACACACGTAGAAGATTCACAAATTGATTTTTACAATGAGAAAACAGTGCCGATGATGCTCTCGAAAGAGGGACCTAAAATAGCTGTTGGCGATGTCAACGGCGATGGACTCGACGATGTGTATATCTGCGGTGCAAAAGGACAGAAAAAAGGGATTTATGTGCAGCAAAAAGACGGCACTTTTAAAGTGATAGACAATCCCGAAATTGGTAAATTTATTCCTTTTGAAGACACCGCTGCCCAATTTTTTGATGCAGATGGCGATGGTGATTTAGATTTATACGTCGGTTCAGGTGGCAATTTCATTGCAGCAGAGGAACGTGAGAATCAAGACCGTTTGTTTTTCAACGATGGCAAAGGTAGTTTTTCGATGCAAGCAGGTTCATTGCCTTCAAACGGCATGAATACATCAGTCGTCATTGCCAATGATTATGATGGCGATGGCGATGTTGATTTGTTCGTCGGCAGCCGCAGTACACCACTTTTGTATGGTGTTTCGCCCAAAAACTATCTTTTTCAGAACGAGGGTAAAGGCAAATTTACAAATGTGACCCCCTCAGTATCGCCGCAACTTGACCACATCGGCATGGTGACTGATGCAAAATGGGCGGATATTGATGGTGATAATACAAAAGAACTCATAG
>JAYTMI010000713.1:0-4502 GCA_043728625.1 Saprospiraceae bacterium
CCCTCAGTAATTCGGGGTACATGATTTTGCCACAATAGGCTATGACAATGGGCATGAGTCCAACCGTTAAGTACATAAAGCCTGAAATATAAGCACCCCGAACAGCTGCTTTTTCAGACTGGGCAGACATAACGCGTTGAAAGACATCTTGTTGCGGTACAGAACCCAAGCCAACCGTAATCCAAGCGGCAAAATAGGCGACGATACTTTTGGCATCGGGATTGGGCAAAACGCGGAAATGTTCAGGTTCTTGATGGGCATTATTCAAAAGAACTTCCCAGCCACCCGCTACGTTGACAGAGTTGAACATAACGAAGAACATACCGACGATAATCATGCTCGTTTGGACAAAATCCGTTATAGAAACTGCCCACATGCCACCAATATAGGTATAAAACATAACCATTGCGGCGCAAACGACAACCCCTGTAAAAAGGGGTACACCCGTCAGTATGTTTAAAATCGTGGACAGCGCAATGAGTTGGGCGGCAATCCAACCCCAATAAGAAGGTATCATCATGATGGCAGAAAGTGTCTCTGCACGATGGCTGTAACGGCGACGAAAATAGTCACTAAACGTGTATAAATTGAGCCGGTACAAGGGTTTTGCCATAAAAACACCTATAAAAATAAGGCAAAGGGCTGCGCCAAAGGGGTCTTCGATGATGCCCATCAAACCTTCGTTGAGAAAGGCGGTTGATGCACCCAGAACGGTTTCTGACCCAAACCATGTCGCAAATAAACCCGCAGCAACAACCGTCATCGGCATACGCCGACCTGCCATAACGAAGTCACTTGTGTTTTTGACGAATCGAGATGCCCACCAACCTATGAACACCGTGATAATCAAGTAAAGTGCTATGAATGCAAGTAGAATGTGGTTATCTGTCAATTGTGTACTTTGTTTTTAGGAATATTAAAAATGGTTTTTAGCTGCCACGAATTTCTGACATTACTTGAATGAATGTTAATAAAACCGTTAAAATTTATGGTATTGTTGAATAAAAACAAAAAAAGGGAACCCCTCCGTAGGACTCCCTTTTCTTGATTGGTTATTGGGGATTGGTTATTCTTTTTAAACTAATTTACCAATAACCAACCCCTAATAACCAATTAAGGCGTAAGCATTTGAGCGTAAATGCCTTTTAACTGATCATTTTTCTCTTTGGCTACGATTTCCGTAAGCATATTATATAGGTCGGTATAACCAGAACCATCTTTACCTTTGAATGATTTCCGAACATCGCTGATGGCTTTGGCACAAGCAAAACGTCGCCAAGGTGATTGCGTTTGATTGGTGGCGATGTCCTTGAGTTTGCCCATTTTAGCAATAACATCGGCATCAGAAATCTTCAATTTTTCCAATACTTTGACGTAGTTGCCTAAGAAACCAATGCTTGGCAAGCCATCAATTTTAGCAATGCTACGCTCGAAAAAGTCAACGTGTTCGGGCTTAGGGCTTTCAACGTAGATAGAACCTACGCCATTGACCAAATCACTATTTTCGTCGTTTTCATATTTCTTAGCTGCTGTTAAAGCCGCATCAGCATCTACTTTGTAAAGCGCTTGCAAGGCAGATGAAATCACTGGATAAGCAGGTTCTTTTTCCAAAATGCTGCGATAAGTGGTTGCCCATTTTGCCTCTTTTGTGGCTGCCAATTTAGCCAAAGCCGCAGAACGTGTCGTTGAACGGGTATCTTTAACAGCAATATCTGCAATTTTGTCCAATACTGAGGGGTCGTCTTTGATGCGATAACCTTGAATGGCATCTTGACGAATTGCCCAAAATTTATCGTCCATCGCTTTGCGCAAAGTGGCTTGTGCCTCTTTTGTGCTGCTTTGGCGCAAGTCTTCAATCGCTTCAATGCGTGCTAAATAACGTGGTGCATTGTTGTACATAAAAATAAATTCCTCTTCGGTGTGGTTGTCCGTCTTTTGAGAGAGTAACATGCGGTCGCCGTCGAAATCCACCAAAGCGGGTTTGGTTGGTGCATCGAAAGTAAAGGCTTGTGAGCGTTTCGTTATCCGAATTTTCTCTCGTTTCGCAGGTTGTCCAGCCGATTGATAGATGTCCACACTGAGAGGTAGGTCGAAGATAGCGGGCGTGCCGTCTTTCATTTCCTGTTTTTGCTCAACGGTCATGGTCACTTTTTTCTCGGTTTCGTCGTAGGCGTAGCTGATGTCAAGTCGTGGATGCCCTGATGCGTAGTACCATTGATTGAAAAACCAATTTAAGTCTTGACCACTGACTTCTTCCAAAGCCAAACGCAATTGATGCGATTCACCTGATTTGAATTGATTGTCCGTCAAATATTTTTGCAAACCTGCGAAGAAAGCATCGTCGCCCATATAGTTGCGCAACATGTGCAAAATGCCACCACCTTTATTATAAGAGTGTGCATCGAACATCGCTTCACGATTGATGAATTTGAAATCAACCAAGTTGTGCACATTTTGCTCGGCTTGACCAAAATAACCATCCATCGCTTCGCGGCGGTGATAGTCACCTGCATCCATGCCGTATTTATGCTCCAACCAAAGACCTTCTGAAAAATCGGCAAATGATTCGTTGACCGTTAGGTTTGACCAGCTTTCTGCTGTGACCAAATCGCCAAACCAATGGTGGAACATCTCATGCGCAACGACGATTTCGTTGTAATCTTTGTCAATCAACTCCCGTTCTGTACCATTCATAAACTCGCCATAGATGATAGCGGTTGTGTTTTCCATCGCACCAGACACATAATCACGGACAGTGATGTGTGCCAATTTCTGCCAAGGATACTTTACACCCAATCTTTCAGAGTAAAAAGTCAGAATTTCAGGGACGTTTTTATAAATCGTCTTCGCATACTTTTCATATTGTGGTTCGACATAATACATAATGTCTTTGCCTTGCCACTTTTCTGTCACAACAGCGAATTCACCTGCTGCCAGCATCACTAAATAAGGCGCATGAGGCATATCCATCAACCAATGGTCTGTACGTGAGCCATCGGCGTTTTTCTTAGAATCTTTCAACAAACCATTGCTCAATGTTTTGAATTTGTCTTCGACCGTAATATAAATTTCACTCGTCATTTTCTCATTCGGTTTGTCGAATGTTGGAAACCAACGGCTGTTTGATTCTGTTTCGCCTTGCGTCCAAATTTGTCTTGGTTTGTCGGGTTCGCTTTCGTCAGGGTTTATGAAAAATAAACCTTTATCGCTTGTGATGGCTGCCGAGCCGCCTACTTCACCTTCGTTGGGCTTAGCAGTGTATTCGATGTAAAGCGTAAATTTATCGTTACGGGTGAAAGTTTTACCCAAATCAATAACCACTTGTTGACCATCATAAGTATATTTCAAGGGTGCAGAAGCATTTTCAAAGGAAATTTTTTGAAAATCGAAGTTCTTAGCGTCCAGCGTCATCAAGGTTTGAGGATAAAAATAGGGCTTTGCTGTAATCCATGCCTTGCCCAAAACGTGTTGTTTTTTGTAATCAAACCGCACATCGAGTTTCGTATGGATAATGTCGTTTGTCAATGTCGTTGTTGCACGATAAACAGGTAGTGTATCGGGCATGGCTTCAGGTTTCATTTCACCATCTGCCATTTCTTCAACAGTCGAATCTACTTCAACGTTGATGTCATCTGCTTTGACCACGTCTTTGGGTGTTGATACTGAGGGGGTCTCTTTTGCAACGTTAGTTGTTTTCATAGTGCCTTTCGAGGCAGTACAAGCAGCGATGAACAGGAGCACTAAACTGAGTGCAGCCAATTGTTTTTTCATTATTAAAACGTTTTTTATGTAGTATTGAAATGTGAATATTAATGTTTAATGGTATCAAGACTAACGGGAGATTCCATAGGGAGCATGTGTCCTTTTTTATGCGATGCTTTTTTTTCATGTGGCACGACTTGAATGGGTTTCATATCCGATTCTTTTAGCATGTTTTTTTGCGGAATCGCAGGGCTTTCTGGTGCTGGTGGTGTGGCGGCTGTTGTCATGCTGTTTTTAGATGTATCACAAGCGGCTGCGATGAGCATTGCCATAAGGCTGAATGTTAGAAGTATTTTTTTCATGATTAGAATGACAATTTTAATGTTAAAACGATGCGTGGTTGGTTATTGGTTATTGGTTGTGACTGGTAAACAATCCCTAATAACCAGTAACTAAATCTCACAAATGTAAAGCGATAAATTGAACGTTTTGCAATTTTATGCGTTTAAAACGTCTGATTTGCCCCCTCAGTATAGTCTAAGATGTGTTCTATATCTTTTTTAGAGACAATTGACAAGAAACTGACCAATAATTTATCGAAATATGACATTTTCTAAAAGTCTTTCCAACCTAAAAGCCTAACTTTGCGCCGCAAAAAGCTAAGTGAAAAGTGGAAAACGAAATGTGAAAAGTATATCATACAACTTTCACATTTCGTTTTCCACTTTTCACTTACCACTTTTCACTTAGAAATCAATTAGTTTCAACATAAAAAATCATCTCGAATGAAACGCGACACG
>JAYTMI010000714.1:0-5007 GCA_043728625.1 Saprospiraceae bacterium
CGGTATGTGAGCGCGCGGAATCACCAACCCCGATTTTTAAAGTGGGAAACGGCATCAATGCTTGGTCACTCAATGTTGGCGAACCATAGTACGTTAAACCCAATTCGAGACCCCTCAGTATAAGAGGATGTTCCAGCCCAATTTTTGATGAATTTAAGCGAAAAGAACGCGGCACAAGCTCTGATTCTACCTCTTTTTGAATGATTGCCAACACTTCCTGATTCGAGTAACATTCATTTGTCCGAATATCAATGACGAAACGACACTCATCTGGCACAACATTGTGCTGCGTACCCGCTTGTATCTTCGTGACAGACATTTTGACAGCACCCAATAAGTCCGATTTTTTCGCAAAATCAAAGTTGCGAATGGTTTCAATATCCTTCAACGCCTTATATATAGCGTTCACACCTTCTTCACGTGCGGCATGGCCAGCTTTTCCTTTGGCAATGCCATCCACAACCATCAGACCTTTTTCAGCAACAGCCATTTGCATCAAAGTCGGCTCTCCGACGATGCCTACTGAGGGGGACGGGAGAAACGGCAAAACGGACTCAACACCGTTTTTTCCTGAAATTTCTTCCTCTGCCGAAGCCAATAGAATGAGGTTGAAAGGCAGTTTTTTATCATAATAATGACAAAAAGCGGCAATTAGCGACACTAATGAAGCTCCTGCATCATTTGAGCCTAAGCCATAGAGCCGCCCATTTTCGATATCAGCTCCAAAAGGGTCGCGTATCCAACCCGCAACGGGTTTCACTGTATCATGATGTGAGTTCAAAAGAACATTCGCCCCCCCCTCAGTATATCGAGCATTTTTTGCCCAAATATTATTGCCTTTTCGTTCAGTGGGTATGTTTTTATCTTGAAAAAAACGCTGGATTATATCCGCCGTTTTGTCTTCTTCACGGCTGAATGAAGGAGTAGCAATGAGGTTTTGAAGGAGTGTGATATATGTCTGATAATCAATCATATAGTTGAAGAATAATGAATTGTAAAGTAATGTTTTTGGGTGATTATTAGATTAGCTCAAAAACAGCCTTTTCGACATGGCTATTTTTCACTATTGTCGCCTTATTGACACCATCATACTGCACAATCATAGTGTTTTCGTAAGGCCCAACAATGCCTTTTTCTTCAAACAACGCAAAATCAAAATGGATTGGAAATACCATAAAACTATACTTATGATGGTTCAAATGCAGTGCGTTAATAAGCTTGAATTTCTCTGTACGCAGCATTTCTTCACCAAACAAAATCTGCGGTTTTACCTTGCTGTATGCGTAATAATCAATCGTTATTAACTCATGCAAAACGATGTCGTCCGCATATTCTTTTTTTACGAAATCATAAATAATTGTGTAAACATCTTTCAAAGCATATTTATGAAAATCCTTTTTTTCTACAAAAAAGCTACCTAAACCAATGAAAAAATCGAAAATACTATATTTTTCCGCCACATAACGCAATGTATTCAGCGTTCTTTTTTTATTCCAATAAATTTCAAGGGCATTTTCTAATATCTCAATTTGATGCAATTCGGCTCTTGACAAATAATTGCTTTCGATGATTTGATAAGGTGGATTTGGGTCATACACAAAGCCATGTTGCTCCGCTTTATAGCGTACAGGTGTGCCTTTCAAAAACTTCAAAAAACCCAATTGTAATTCAGGTGGATATAGTTTAAAAACCTCTTCAAAACTGTATTTGATGTCGTCCCAATAGTCCAAAGCCATACCCACGATGAGGTCTAAGTGCATCTCCACATAACCCTCTAATTGCTTGATAATATTTTTAGTTTTTTCAAAACTTTGCTTGCGGCTGACCTCCAAATTCGCTTTTTGATTAACAGTTTGAATACCAATTTCAAAGCGAAACAGACCTTTTGGCACACGTTCTTTGATGAATTTAATAATATCGGCGTGTAGAATATCCGCCGTTATCTCAAATTGGAAAACATTGTCGGGACGATGATTTTCTAAAATAAAAGTGAATATATCTATCGTAAAATCTCTCTTTATATTGAAAGTTCTATCCAAAAACTTAATCACACGTCCGTTTTGCATTAAAAACAAAAGGATTGCTTTGATGTCTTTATTGGGTAAATACCGCACTTTGTTGTCTAAACTTGCCAAACAAAACTCACATTTATAAGGGCAACCACGAGACGTTTCGATGTACGCTACTTTGTTGAATAAAGTCGCTTTATCATCGCTTTGGTAAGGCATCACATCGCTGTAATTGAGTAAGTCAAAAGTGGCAGAACCTGCATGAAAAGAGATTTCTTTACCTTCTTTTCTAACCAAATTTGCGACGTTTTCGACATTTGGGTAAGATTCTAAAAACTCATGGAAAGGAATTTCACCTTCGCCTGTAATAATAAAATCAACGGCATCGTGGGTTATCACATCTTGCCAATCGTAACTGACTTCGGGACCACCCAAAAGGATTTTTACTGAGGGGTTAATTGCTTTAATTTTTTTAGCAACTTCTAAGGTTTGCGTAATATTCCAAATATAACAACTGAACGCCACGACCTCGAAGTCCTTACAAAAGTCCGCCACATCGTCCTGCGGTTCTTTAATCGTAAACTCCTTCCATTCAATACCCTCACGGTCTTTGTTCAGTTCATATAAAAGCCTGATAGCCAAGTTAATATGGATATATTTGGCATTCAGGGTTGTTAATAATACCCGCATTTTTTATATCTGTTAAGTTTTTTTGCCACTTGCCCACAATAGGGCAATGCCTAAAACGAGCATCGCTGCGCCCGCAAACAGGTTCAAATCAAGCCCAAAGGTCTTACTTGTTGTTGAAATATAAGGCATAAAGACAAGTAAAACACCAACAATGGTGAAAAATAGTCCTATGACATAACGAAGGTCGTTGAGTTTTTCCATTTTTTAGATTTTTTGTTAGTGATGTTTCTAAAAATCCTCCCGATTATCACGGGATGTTCCATCAGTATTTTAGTGAAAATGCCTTGTTCGACAACGCGAAAAAGGCATTTTCAAGGTAAATTCTTCAAAATTGAAGCTATTACTCTTTTTTTTCTTTTTGAAATTCATCTATAATAGTCTCAATTTTCTCAATGGGTAAATTAAGTAAATTAGAAATCATTAAAGGTTCAATGCCATTCTGCCAAAGGCTTAAAACATTTTTGTTTCGTTCTTTTTCAATGCCTTTTTCAATGCCTTTTTCAGTCCCCTTCAAATAAAGGCTGTCTGTTTCAATATCATAATGTATAGGCATGTCTTCAGTAATTTTAATTGTTAAACTTTCCATTTTTCTAAGTCGAGACAACATCACCAACTGATTAATATACAGTTTCAAAACGCGGCTATTTTTGACTAATTTCTTTAGGTTTTCAATGATTTTTCGCAAAACCGTTTCCGCTTCTTGCGGTTCATAATCAGACAAAATAGCTGTAATTACCACTTCTGGTATTTGAGATGACAGCAATTCATTTGTATTTAAAGAATGAACGTCTATTAAATCAAAACCCGAATAAACCTCTTCGGGTTTTAATTGAGTCGGCATTGTCGGCTTTTTTTCACCGAGATACACAACAATATGCCGAATCGGTAACTTGTAACGTTTCAAAGACATACCGTGATATTCACCAACTCGATAAACCATAATGTGGTTATCGCCACTTTCAAATTCTAAATGCAAGATAAAGATTTCTCCTGTATCGGTCTCAATTTTGTAGAAAAAATCCATTTCCAACTCTATTGTTGTTTGCATTTTTTCTTTCAATGGTATCGCTTTCACTATTTTAACACCGAGACGTTTTTCAACTAAGGGTCTAAAAATCGTTTCAATATTTTCTCTTAAAATTTTGTCAAACGCATTGCCCTCTTTTTTAGGTGGTTTTTGTGCGTCTTTCGGTTTGGGTATTTGTTTTTTAGCCATCGAAATGAGTTTTGTTTTCTAATCAGTTATGTTTGCCAATACAAAAATAAGTGTTTTGTGGTTTAATGTCAACTTTTTGACCCCCTCAGTAAATCAAGCAAAAATCAAGTTCAAAATCACACAAGCCACAGTCACCAAAATGGCTAATGGAACAGGGCGTAAGTACCACTCTTTCTTCTCATCTGAAACAAAAGTGGTTTCGCTATATGTTAATCCTTGTAACGAAGATGGCGGTATCGGCTTAGTCAACAAACTCACGACAATCGTAATGACAATATTGGCGAAAAAAGCCATCCATGCGATATTGAACGCATGACTTAAACCACTGCCGTACTCGTGCATGGGCATAATCCAACCGCCTTTGCCTTCGGCTACCGTCAAACCATGCACCAATGTCGCAGTCAAAGTGCCGCCGAGTAAACCTGCAAATGCACCATGACCTGTTGCCCGTTTCCAAAACATACCCATAAAAAACGTGGCGAAAATGGGACCATTGAAAAAGCTGAAAACGACTTGCAAAAAGTCATTGATATTATTAAAACTCTGCGCCAAATAAGCCACACCGATAGAAACAATGATTCCAACGACTGTCGTGACCTTTCCGACATGTAAATAATGTGTGTCCGAAGCATCTTTATTGATGTATGCTTGGTAGATGTCAAACGTCCAAATCGCATTGAAAGCCGTGACATTTCCTGCCATGCCCGACATAAAAGAAGCCAAGAGTGCCGTTAACCCTACGCCTAACAATCCTTCTGGATAATAATGTGCAATGAGCGAAGGCAACGCCATATTGTAGTCGGGACCGCCATCAGCACCCACAGGCAGTGCGTAACTTTGTGTGAAATAAGGTAACGTAACCGCTATCAAACCAGGGAAAATGACGATAAAAGGCATGAACATCTTAGGAATAGCTGCCAAAATTGGCGTTTTCATACCATCTGACATATTTCTCGAAATCATCGCACGTTGTACGACCAAAAAGTCTGTACACCAATAGCCAAAAGACATAGCTAAGCCCAAGCCCATGACAAGCCCAAATGAGTCAACACCCATTGGGTTGTCTGCTGCATTGCCCATATATTTCCAAGA
>JAYTMI010000715.1:0-4884 GCA_043728625.1 Saprospiraceae bacterium
TTGAGCGCATCTGATTTAGCCGCAGGCATTACAGGAGCGATTATTAAAGACCCTGTTCAAGACAAAACAGTGTGGTTGGAATACCTTGAAACGGTGGTGAAAAACCGTGAGGAATGGAAGGATTTGTATAAGGCTTGTCGGGAAATGGTGTGATAATGTGGGAGGCTTAGTAAAAACCCATGAACGAGTTGGGAGTAAGTTACTATTTTGACAATCAGAAAGGAAATCCTATCTTTATATAAAAATAAAGCAAAATGAAAGTAACAGTTGAAGCATAGGGTGAAGCGTTGGCTACACATAAAAGAACATCACAATATTTATAGTAAGGGTCTATGATTTTTAAGCGGCTCTTGCTTGGGGCTTAGTCTTTATATTTTGGGTGTCTTAGCAGTCATTTTATTAGCCGCCTAATTTTCTTTCAAATACTATTGTTTTTCATGTTTAATCATTGTTTTTAAACAATAATTTATGTTTAAATCAATATTCTAACAGGGCTCCCAAGGCTTCTCCAACTTTCTCAATCGAAGGCACCATCGTCCGTTCCAGCACTTCATTCAAAGGAATAGCGGGCATATTGACCGCCCCAATTGTCCGTACAGGTGCATCGAGATATTCAAAGCAAGACTCCTGAATAAGTCCTGCCAAACTTTGGGCAAACGACGGATTAACGGCTTCTTCCGTCACCACCAAACAACGTCCGTGTTTTTTAACAGTTTCAAAAATTAAGGTTTCGTCTAAGGGAAAGAGTGTTCGTAAATCTAAAATTTCTATACGTCCTTTAAATTGTTTTGAAGCGTTCAATGCCCAATGTACGCCCATGCCATACGTGACCACAACGAGTGATTTCCCTTTCGCAACACATTCATTATCAGCCTTTAAGACAATATTGGCTTTGCCAAAAGGTAGGACATAATCGGCATCAGGTTCAATCGTTTTAGCCCCCTCAGTACCTTTGACTTTTGACCAATACAAACCTTTATGTTCAAAAATAACGCAAGGATTTGGGTCATAATAAGCGGCTTTGAGCAAACCTTTTAAGTCTGCACCATTGCTTGGATAAGCGATTTTTAGACCTCGAATCGCAGTAATCAAAGTCTCAACACTGCTCGAATGGTATGGTCCGCCACTGCCATAAGCGCCAATCGGCACACGTAAAACCATCGAAACAGGGAATTTACCATTCGACAAATAACAAGAGCGACTCACTTCTGTAAACAATTGATTGATGCCCGGAAAGATATAATCTGCAAATTGCACTTCCACAATCGGCTTCAAACCAACGGCTGACATACCGACTGTTGAACCAATAATAAACGCTTCTTGAATCGGTGTGTTAAAAACCCGTTCATCGCCAAATTTCTCTGCTAAGGTTGCCGCTTCGCGGAAAACACCGCCGAGACGACGACCTACGTCTTGACCATAAAACAAACATTCCTTGTGTTGGCTCATCAACTCTTCAATGGCATGAAGAGCTGCGTCCACCATGACGACTTCCGATTTGAGGTTTGGTGTTCTGTTGCCGCGCTCTTCCGTTATGGGTGTGGGTGCAAAATCATGGGTCAATAAATCATCGGGCGTTGGGTCAGCAGCGGCTTTCGCTTTTTCAAAATCATGGGTAACCACTGTTTTAACTTCATTATCAATGTCCAAAAGGTCCCCCTCAGTAAAACCTGATTCGAGCATCAATTGGCGGAGACGTGGGTAAGGGTCGCGTGAAAAATGCTCTTCTAAATCGTCTCGATACCATTCTTTGCGAACGCCAGAAGTGTGATGTGTCAACAAAGGCACTTTGGCATGTATCAAAAATGGTCGTCTTTCACGTCGTATTATGTCTATGACTTCATTAAAAGTGTTATAACATTCCGCAAAATCAGCCCCATCAATACGTCTTGTTTCCAAGCCATTGAAACCTTGTGCGTAGAAAGCAGCGTCTTGTGCGCGGGTTTCTGCAGCATTTGCCGAAATATCCCAACCGTTGTCTTGCACCAAATACAAAATAGGTAATTTTTTCAAAACAGCCATTTGAAAGGCTTCCGAAACCTCCCCCTCAGTAATGGAGGCATCGCCGAAGGAACAAACGACGATTGGTTTTTCGTCGTCATTTACATCGCTTAAACCAACGGCTTCTTTGTACGCAATGCCTAAAGCAGCACCCGTCATCGGTATCGCTTGCATGCCTGTTGCTGCCGAAAGGTGTGGAATTGTCGGTTTGTCCACGTCGTTCAAACTTGTATGACAATAATATTGGCGACCGCCTGAAAAAGGGTCGTCTCGTTTTGCCATCAATTGTAGCATCATGTCCAAAGGTGTAGAGCCAATCGAGAGCATCATCGCATCGTCTCGATAGTAAGGTCCAAGTACGTCTTGCGGCAGCAATTGCATGCCCAAAGTGACTTGAACGGCTTCATGCCCCCGTGAAACAGCGTGGACATATTTGGAGACAAAACGGAAGTTTTCTTCATAGGTCTCTGCCATCGTTTTAGCGGTAACGACGAGGCAGTACCCCCTCAGTAAAACGTCTGTGGAAACGGGTTTTGATAAGGATTGGGTTTCTAATTCGGTTGACAACATCCCTTTTAATAATTTGGTTAGGTGATTTCAATTTACTTTCAATAAGTAGGCTTATTGAGGGCAAAAGTAGATTTTTGAAGCGAATAAATCTATTTTTATGTTTAAGTTAAAAAAAGCCCTACTGAAAGGGTATTCAGTAGGGCAGTAACATAAAAGGCTTCAAAAGTAGTTTGTTGTTAGTTTTTAACGATTTTTTCTGTAAACAATAAGCGATTGGCTTGGCGCAATTGAATGAAATAAATACCTGAATTAATATTCGACATATTCACATCCACGTTGTTGCCCCCCCTCAGTATTTCGACCTTTTGAGCAGAAATTTGACGACCTGTTAAGTCAGAAACAATGATTTGTGCATTGAATTGTTCATTGCTGTCAAAGGTGACATTTAGTCGCTCGGAAACAGGATTTGGTGCAACTTTAACGACGAATTTTTCACCATTTAACTCTAAAACACTGTTAGCCAAACATTCTTGAACCAAATCAGGGGCTGCTTGACCACGAATTTCACCATTCGGATTAGCCGTGGTGTGGAAGTTAAAATAAGTCAAACCATTAATCATGGAGTCCACAAGTGTAGGGACGGTTGTCACATTGTAAACACCTCTTGCCGCATTGCCACTCAGTACAGATGCCAAACTTATAATGACTGGTCCTGCTACTCCTTTTGGACCACGATGAATGTGCGCACCGTTTGCATTCGTACTTAATCCGTTGGTGACTACATCCAATAAAAGACTGGTTTTATCACGTGATATTGACATAAAACCTGCACCCGAAGCAGTCGTGTTGACAGCAGGCGTTTCTTGACCACCACACAAGTTAGCAACTAAACTTGTCCGCAAAAGAGACGCGACTTGACCGCGAATCTCACCACCTGGAAAAGCGACGGAGTGAATATTGACATACATACTGTCTTTTGTAAAAGCATCAATAAGCGCAGGTGTGAGCGGTACTTTACCTGCGTACAAATTTGGAAAATTTGCACCAACGGCAGTCAAACCAACAATAACGCCACCACTTACGCCGACTGCACCTTTGTGGAAATGCGCATTATTGGGCACAATACCATTGACCAAAACGGCATAATCAAGTGTATCGAGTGTCGAGCGAATGTTAGCATACATAGTGCCTTTAGCTGTTGACGTATTTGTGGGCACTTCTTGTGCGCCATCAATAGCAGCGTCAAAACCGATGCCATCGCCTTCATAAAAAATTTGACCACGAACCTCACCATTGGGATTTGCCGCTGTGTGAATATTCATGTATATCAAGCCATTGAAAATACTATCAATAAAAGTAAAAGGTACGGTGAGGCTACCTGCCAAAGTATTGCCACTGAAAGTCAGTGGATACGCCACGCCACCACTCGCGCCAAATGCACCATAATGTAAGTGTGCGCCTGTAATCGGACCGGATAAGCCATTTGCTGTAATTTTATAGTCTATTTTGTTGCCTGTTGAGAAAAGAAGTCTTGAAATATTAAAAGTCCCAAGAGCTGAAGCCGTTGTTGTTACGGCAGGTACTTCTTGCGAACCAGTTGCAAAAGCGTCGAACAAGTAGTCTGTTTCAAAAACCATTTGACCGCGGATTTCTCCACCACTGTTAGCGGTGGTATGCACGTTGAAATACACGCTGTCTTCCATCATGTCGCCAATTTGTGCATTCGTTAAAGTGGTTTTGACATACAGACGATTGCCACGAATATTTGTCAAGAAGTTTGTAAACGTGCCGCCCGTACCGCTTGACACACCTTTGTGCAGATGACAACCTGTAACAGGACCGCTCAAACTATCAAAAACGGCGTTAATAGTCACTGTGTTGCCTTCAACAACGAGTGTAACAAGACCCTTGGCTTGTGTAACAACGGCAGTTGGTCTTTCATTTGCACCATTCAGACGGGCTGTGAACAACATTTTACCATTGCGTTGTGCGGAAAGAAGTTGGGTGCTTAAAAGGAAAAGCACAAAAAGCATTTTGTAAAGTTTCTTCATCGAAAAGAGGATTTTTGATTAATTAAAATGTTTTTCAGTTAAGACATAATGTGTCTATCATGGACTACGATAAAAACGAAGACTTGGTTTGCGCTACAAACATATTTTTTTTTGTCTTTTGAAATATTGAATTCGCAGCAAGATAAATAAACCCCTCAGTATCCAAGCTGTTTTTGAATTGGAAAAGCTAATTTTGTGCTTCCAATTCAATTATCATTCATTCATAAACGCTTTCATACACTTAAATTCATGGCAGGAAATACATTTGGACAGGCTTTTCGTATCACAACTTTCGGTGAATCGCATGGTGTCGCTATCGGTG
>JAYTMI010000716.1:0-9405 GCA_043728625.1 Saprospiraceae bacterium
AAAGTCAGCAGGCTAATCGCCAAAGTATCACCCAACACCATTTGAGAAGTCGTAGAAGCTGTTGGCGCGAGGTTATTTGGGTCGGCTTCCTTTTCAATAGGCGTGTGCAATATATAATGTGCTTGCTTGCCGAGATACGAATCCCGATTCGAGACCATAGCGATGAGGGTGTTGCCAAAATTCTTCAAAAGCGGTATCAGAACCTTTATCTCAGGCGTATCACCACTTTTTGAGAGACATATAATGGTGTCGTCGGGCTGAATCATGCCCAAATCGCCATGGATAGCATCAGCGGCGTGCATAAATACTGCTGGGGTACCTGTGGAGTTGAAGGTGGCGACGATCTTTTGAGCAACGATGGCTGACTTGCCGATGCCTGTAACGATGACACGACCCTTAGAACTAAAAATGGTTTCGACCGTTTTTACGAAATCATTATCTAAGCTATCGGTTAGCGCAGCAATGGCTTTTTGCTCAATTTGGAGCGTCTCTCTGGCTGTTGTGAGAATTAATTCTTTCATAGAAAAGCAAAGTTCTACTTTTTATGAAAAAAATATCATAAAATTAGCTGATAACCGAAAAGATTGTTTTAATTTTAGATTCAGAAAAATGGAAACATAAAAAGACTCATTTTAAAAAAAACAACTAAAACCAAATTTAATTTGGTTATTATTGAGAATCAAGCGAAAAATTTTGACAAAAAAGAAACCCCTCAGTATTTTTCGAGGTTTCAGGGTGTCAAAAAATATTTATTTTATTAAGATAAAGTTTAATTTGGAGTATGCAAATTATATTTTTTCAAGCTGATTCGTTAATCTGTTTTTTCTACTGAGTTTTTGTTGTACTAAAATATTTCCTCCAAGGTGGTTATACTGAGGGGGGTAATTCTTATTGTTTAATAAATAAAAATAAAAATAAATACGCGCAATGCATGAGATAATGGAAGTGACGACGGATTCGCTGCACGAGGCTTTGCAACAGTACTTCGGTTTTGATAAATTTAAGGGAACTCAAGAGGCGGTTGTGAGAAGTGTGTTAGAAGGGCATGATACATTCGTTATTATGCCTACGGGCGGCGGTAAATCGCTTTGTTACCAATTACCAGCTTTAATGAAGGAAGGAACAGCTTTGGTTATTTCGCCACTCATCGCTTTGATGAAAAACCAAGTGGATTCTATTAGAGGCTATTCCCAGAACGATGAAGTTGCCCATTTTTTAAATTCATCTCTCTCAAGGACGGATATTAAAAAAGTGAAACAAGATATCACAGATGGCAAAACGAAACTCCTTTATGTTGCTCCTGAAACGTTGACAAAAGACGAAAATATCGAGTTTTTTCAGAATACAAAAATCTCCTTTGTTGCCGTTGATGAGGCGCACTGTATTTCGGAGTGGGGACATGATTTTCGGCCTGAATATCGTCGGATACGTACGATGATTGAGTCTATCGATGGCTATGTGCCTATCATCGCTTTAACCGCGACTGCGACACCTAAAGTACAGGTTGATATTGTTAAAAATTTGGACATGAAAGATGAAAATATTTTCATTTCATCATTCAATCGGGACAATTTATACTACGAAGTTCGACCAAAACCGCCTAAAGAAGAAGCATTACATCGTCAAATCCTTCAAATTGTTAAGGATTTGCCCGACCGTTCAGGCATTATATATGTGCAAGCTCGAAAATCGGCTGAGGATATTGCCAAAGTTTTGTCGGTCAATGGTATCAAAGCGCGACCTTATCATGCAGGTCTTGATGCCAAAACAAGATCCCAAACTCAAGACAATTTTTTGATGGAAGACATTGACGTTATTGTGGCGACAATTGCCTTTGGTATGGGTATTGACAAACCCGATGTTCGGTTTGTCATGCACCACGACATTCCAAAATCCATCGAAAATTATTACCAAGAGACGGGTAGGGCAGGGCGTGATGGACTTGATGGTCGTTGCACTGCTTTTTATAGCTATCGAGATATTGCTCGTTTGGAGAAATTCTTGCGTGATAAACCCGTTGCTGAACGTGAGATGGGCATGCAATTGATGGAGGAAATGACAGCTTACGCAGAGACAACAACGTGCAGACGTGAGTTTTTGCTTCATTATTTTGGTGAAAAGTTTGTTTGCGACCGTAAAGGCATGTGCGACAACTGCCGTCACCCACGTCCAACGGTTGATGTACAAGACGAAATGGCAACGGCTTTGGAAGCTATCGAATCATTGGGCGAGCAATTTACATTGAAAACGATTATTGATTTCATTCTCGGTAACGAGACGAAAGAGATGAAAGATTTTAAATATACAAAGAACGAATTATTTGGTTGTGGCAAAGCCAAAAGTGAAGTCTTTTGGCAATCTGTTGTGCGAAACGCCATGTTGAGTAACTTGATTTACAAGGAGATAGAACAATACGGTGTTATTCACCTCACTGATGCTGGTCGTGCGTTTATCGAAAAGCCGTATGAGATGAAAATTACGCTCAATCACAATTTTGAGGACACATCGGTTGACCCTGATGAAATGCAAGCAAAACCTGCTGCCCTCGATACTTTGTTGCTGAAATTGTTGAAAGACCTACGTAAATCGGAAGCAAAAAAGAAAAATGTACCGCCTTATGTCATTTTTCAAGACCCAAGTCTTGAAGATATGGCGACGCTGTATCCGATTGATATTGAAGAAATGACAAAAGTGCAAGGCATTTCATCGGGTAAAGCACTAAAATTTGGCAAACCTTTCATGGCTTTGATTGCTAAATATGTGGAAGAAAACGAAATTGATCGCCCACAGGACTTTGTTATCAAGCAAGTTGCGAATCAGTCGAAGACAAAAGTAGCGATTATCAAAGGGATTGACCGTAAGATTCCATTAAACGAGTTGGCACGTCAGAATCAGTTAACGCTTGATGAATTGATGACTGAACTTTATGTCATTGTCCTTTCGGGAACAAAACTGAACTTAGATTATTCTATCGTAGATGTGATTGACGAATATGTTCAAGATGCGATATATGAATATTTTATGAAATCGGATACAGACGATCCTTCTATCGCTTATAAAGTTTTGAAAGAAGAAGACGATGAAATCACCTATGAAGAAATCTGTTTGATACGTTTGAAGTTTTTGTCTGAAATGGCTAACTAAGTAATTTATAGTTTGTAATGTATAGTTGATAACTTTATAGTGTATTAAAAACAAATATGTTGTATCGAAATAAAAGCAAGATTATTTCAACTTAACAACTTAATCGTTTTTTAATATCAAGACCCACAAGACCTCATTTGTCTTGTGGGTCTTTTAGTTCTTGTTCCAAATTTTTACCTAATACTGTTGTTCAATTGACGAAAGAAGTTGACGTTTCATTTTCAAAACGATACTTTTGCACCTCGAAACGCCCCCCTCAGTATTTTTCAATAAATCACCCTTTTATGTTAGACATTTTAATCGAAGAATTACCTGAAATTGAACTTATTGACATGCCACACGCTCAAAAACAAATTTTAAAAAGCCAACGATTGGATAATTTGCGCTACGAAATTCGCGGACCTATCTATGAACGTGCGCTCTACTTGCAGCAACAAGGCTTTAAAATCACTAATCTGAACATCGGCAACCCTGCCGCCTTCGGTTTTGATGCACCCGATGAGATTGTACACGATATTATTGCCAATATCCGCGATGCACAAGGTTATGCCGATTCTCGTGGTTTGTTTGCCGCCCGTAAAGCAGTGCAACACTATTACCAAACAGTCGGTGTTAGAAATACGCAAATTGAGGACGTTTTTATTGGCAATGGTGTCAGCGAACTCATTGTGATGTGTATGCAAGGACTTATCAATAATGGTGATGAAGTGCTTGTGCCAACACCTGATTATCCACTTTGGACGGCAGCAGTGGGTTTGTGTGGTGGCAAAGCGGTGCATTATATGTGTGACGAAGCCAGTGAGTGGAATCCCGATTTAAAAGATTTGGAATCAAAAATAACGAGTAATACAAAGGCTTTGGTACTCATCAATCCGAACAATCCGACAGGTGCAGTTTATGAAAAGGAAGTTGTTGAAGGATTTGTAAAAATTGCCGAAAAGCATCAATTAATCCTTTTTTCAGATGAAATATATGATAAAATCCTTTACGATGGCGCACATCATCACTCCGTCGCACCTTTGGTTCAAGATACATTAGCCATTGTTATGGGTGGTTTGTCTAAGAACTATCGGGCAGCCGGTTTTCGCGGTGGCTGGATGATAATGTGTGGTGCGAAACATCGTGCTAAATCATATATAGAAGGTTTAACCCTTTTGGCTTCGATGCGTTTATGTGCCAATGTCATGGCGCAATTTGGTGTTCAAACAGCTTTGGGGGGATATCAAAGCATCAATGATTTGGTGACACCAACAGGGCGTTTGTATAAGCAAATGGAGTTGTGTTATGATAAATTATTGACGATTCCGGGCATCAGTTGTGTCCGTCCTAAAGGGGCATTGTATTGTTTTCCAAAAATTGACTTGAAAAAATTTGATTTTGCAGACGATGACGAATTTATATTAGGTCTTTTGGAAGAAAAACATATCCTTGTGGTAGCGGGTAATGGCTTTAATTATCCAACAAAAGACCATTTTCGTATTGTCTTTTTGCCGCCAACTGAAATGTTAGAAACCGCAATGGATGGCATTGCTGATTTCCTTCAAACTCAATGGGCATAGCGGTTTTACGTTCTCAAAACTATTAACTAAAGATTAACAAGGTATAGGTGACCCCTCAGTAAAAATTCGGTCTTAAGCCTGTTATCTTCGTTTTGCTTTTCGCAAGAGAAGTAACATCATGTAAAAATATTTATTAATAAATTCAATTATCATCAACAATGAAGAAAATTTTGGCTATCGCTGCTATGTTCGCTTTTGTCACATTTGCAAATGCACAAACTCAACCTACTGCTACTACAACAACTACAAAAACACCAAAGGCACCTAAAGCACCTAAAGCACCTAAGGCGGCTAAGACGACTGCGACAACGGCTACTGCTCCTGCTGCTGACAAGGTTGTAAAAGCACCAAAAGCGGCTAAGACGACTGCGACAACAGCTACTACTCCTGCTGCTGACAAGGCTGTAAAAGCACCAAAGGCGGCTAAGACGACTGCGACAACAGCTACTACTCCTGCTGCTGCAAAGCCTAAAGTTGCATCAGCTGCAACGACTAAAGCTGTCGCAGGTGCTGACAAATCAATTGGCAAAGATGCTAAAGGTCGTACCATTTTTGAAGGTCCTCGTGGTGGTCAATACTACATCAATTCGAACGGCAATAAATCGTACATCAAGCAAGACAGAAACTAAGTCTTTGTTGTTTACAAATAAAAAGGGCAAAAAGCGATAATCGCTTTTTGCCCTTTTTATTTGTAAACCTTATGAAAACATACTATTATAAATGATTAAAATTCACCATTCACCATTCACCATTATCTATAATTTTGATCGTAAAACTTACGGTAGGCATCTACACCTCTTTGCCGAATCACCTCGCGGTAATTGTCTTGTGAAATAGCAAAGACTTCATATACACCTTTCAAATAATCTTGACCGTTTTTAGAGACCCCCTCAGTATATTTGACTGCCGTTACTTTATCTTTAAACTTCCGAACAACGAGAACGGGTGTTTCCGATTCAGTACTGAAAAACATACTCGAAACATTCAGTGCATCAGTGCGATGATACTTCGAGTCATAATCTGAAACGACAATTTTAGAGTCTTCTAAATCTGCATTTTTGTTCAAAATGACAATGACGTAGTGCAATTTATCATCTCCTTCGACAAATTTTTTCACTGGGTCGTTATCTGTATTCTCATCATTCTTCGCTTTTGGCGATTCTGTTACGGGTCCACCAAACTCTAAAATGCGAATAATTTCCTGCGCTCTTTTTTCTTCTGGCGTTCCCGAATATTTGTTAATGACTTCTTTCAATGAAGCAATATAGTTGATGCGTCCCAATTCATGTCCAGTACACATAGCGTCAAGCAAAGCAAATTTGGCTCTCATGGCGTTAGCGACACCAAATTTAGTCTCTGATTCTTTAATACGGGTTTGTGCTTCCTTGTAATTTCCTGCTTTAAAAAGGCTGTAAGTGGTTGCGTAGTATTTTTCAACTGTTTCTGTATCATCTTTGACCTTTGGTTTGTCTTTGTCTTTTAGCAATATGGCATAAGTCGTATTTGGATATTTCGCCATGATTTTATCGTAATAATCCTGAGCTTTTACCTTATTGCCTGAGTCCGAATGTGCTGAATATAAGTAAAACCATTCAGCTAACTCATTTTTCGTTTTTGGAAAACGTGTCAAATGTGTTTCCAAGGTTTCAATAGCTTTTTTATCGTTTTTCAATTTGTCATGGTACAAAGTGCCGAGCATGTACATGGCTTCATCAATTTTGCTTTCAGCCATCTCAACATCTTGGGGCGTTTTGGGAACGTTTTTCATGATGTCTTGATACTCTTTTTCAGTCATATCTCTGGATACAATTTGGGTATCATTGTTATTAGCGAACTCACCATTTGACCGCTTATTGCTGCGCCGCCAATTGTCTTCAAGCTTGCGGTCAGTACCCCATTTACGTTCAAATTCACGCTTACCTTTCTTAACAAGGTCGGCGTTATAACCCCAAAACTTAGATTTCTTAGCAGCATCCGCTAAATCGAAATCAGAGAGCTTCCCACCTGCTGCTACTGAGGGGTTAGCCAAAGCTGCTGCTTGCTTTTGTTTTTCTTTTTTCATCCGAATCGCTAAGTCACGTTTGTCTTTATCAGACAAGGCAGAAACTTTTAGGAGGCTGTCCTGTAGGGTAATAGTTTCAATATTCTTTGCAATTTCCATCAAGTTGGTGGCATATCGCTCGGATTCTATGCGACGAACATCTGTTTTTGCTAAGGTTGTAGAAGCACTATCAAAATAACTTTTTGCGGCAACAAAGTTTTCCGCTTCGAATTGCAAATTAGCCAACATATAATAAGCTTCTGCTTTCGAGGCTTGCCCACGTCCTGGCGATGCCAATGCTTCTTTCAAATACGCGATTGTTTGAGGTTTATCCCCTTTTTTCAAAGCTATTTGAGCCAATGTGAAATAGATTTGGTCGCCATATTCACGGTTTTTAAAGTCTTTACTCATTTTTATGAGTGTAGCAGTCGTTTGGTCACCTGCATTTGGGTCATTTAAGGCTCTGTTCAGCCTCGAGTTGAACTCCATTTCATAAACAGGCCCATAGTCCAGCACTTTGTCAAAAGCCGCATAAGCCTTTTCAGAATTGCCTTTTATTTGATAAAGCTGTGCTAAAATATAAGCTAAACGAGCTTTCTCTTTTTTCTTTTTGGACAAAGCTATGCCGCGTTCAAGCGCAGGAATGGCAGCGTCGTATTGTTTTTGTTTCAGATACAAAGCGGCTCTGGCAACAGCCGACTGGGCTTTGATGTCCTTGAAAGATTTTGGATTTTTGTCAATATCGTCTAATAAAATTTCTGCATCTACGAAATATTGGCGTTCAATCAGTGCGCGTGCATACCAAACAACGCCTTCTTGATAACAAGGGCGATGCTTTAAAAAGTATCTATCGGGCTTGGCTTTTGGCTTTTTTGCCTTCGCTACTTTATCGTCATCCTTCTCATCTTTTGTTTTTTTAGTATTGTCAGCAATTTTTGCAGAGTCTTTTTTATCATTATTTGCCGTTATTACTGAGGGGGTATTGTCTGTAACCGTAGGCGTTGTATTGTCAGTTTTTATACCCAGTTTAGCTAAACGTTCTTTTTCCTCACGTTCTTTTCGTCGTTGTTCAGTTCGTTCAGCATTTTCTTTACGGCGTTGCTCGTTGCGCTCTTCAAGGCTTAGTTTTTTCTCTTTAATCGCATCTTTACGGTCTTTAGCGGCTTGATCCTTAGCGGCTTGAAGTTCTTTTTCTCGTTCTTTTTTGTCTTTTTCAGCCTGTTTTGCCTTATCTTCTTTTTCCTGCGCTCTGTCTTTTATGGCTTGTTCGCGGGCTTTTTTAACATCTTTTGCTTTCTGAGTACGTTCTTTTTTCTTTTCTTCACGTACATCAGCTGCTAATTTAGCGCGTTCTTTCGAGGTCAATTTCTTCTTCAACGACGGATTATAATTTTCAGCTAAGTAAGCGAAAGTTTCCTCTGCTGAATCGAAGTCATGCTTCAAATATTGAGCTTTGCCCATCATCAAATAGCAGTCGTCCACCCAATGACTTGGGCGGTGATAAGTTGCCACAACAGCCACTTTTTCGATGGCTTTATCCAAATCAGGGGCAACAGCCGCTGGGTTGTCAACAGCCAAATAAGGATAAATATCAAGCACTTGATTGTAATTATCCTGATGTTGTGCGTTCAATTTATCAGTCGCCTCTTGAACTAAAACATTGGCATTGAAAAAGCCATTGTACTTAGCTGTGAGGTTGTGCATGAATAGTTTTAAGCCTTTTGCCTCGTCTTTTTTGCGTTGTGTGACGCATGAAGCGAGTATTGTAAGGGCGAAAATCAGCGTTAGGGACTTATAAAAATGTCTCAATGTCAAACGATTTATATTATTTCTAAAAAGTTAATTTTGCTATAATAGGTTTAAAAGTGCAATATCTCTGTAATTTTGCGCCATGAACCTGCTATTAGACTTAAAATTGGGCAAAATTATTTTAATTCCGTCAATAATTAACAAATGACAACCGAAAATAAACCAAATCGTTTTAATACTTACTTGGAACGACTTAAACACTTGTCCGCCCGTGACGTTGTGCATGGCATCGAAAATGCTTGGCGACGGTTGGTGGCTTTGATTGATAAAGCGCGAGAAACGTATTATCGTCTTGTCATATTGAATAACGAAACTTTTGAAGAAGTCAAATCTTTCAAACTCTCTGTCTTTAACTTTTACGTAGCAGTTAGCACTTTGTTCGTTGGTTTTACAGCTTTAGGTATGGCTTTAATCGTTTTTACACCTATGAAGAAAATAATCCCTGGTTACGGTGGATATGGTTCTGAACGGGCGGTGTTTGACCTATATGAACGTGTGGATAGTTTAGAAACTGCCTTAAAAGCCCATGAAACTTACACGAATAATTTTAGAAAAATGCTCGTTGGTGATGTTGAAAGGGAAAAAGATGTGCCAAAAGACAAGCAGGCGACCCCCTCAGTATTGGACTCAAATATGAGCGTTGACCCTTCTGAATATGAATTAAAAATACGGGCAGGCGGTGGCGACCCTTTTGAAGACTCCAACACAGGCAGTGGTAATAACAATAATGAAAAAGCTATACGTGTAATAGGCCGGAATGACAGGCTTGAAAGTATGTACCTTCAATCACCCGTAGCGGGTACCATGAATTTGACTTTTTCCCTTGAAAAAAAACATTACGGCGTGGACATT
>JAYTMI010000717.1:0-1721 GCA_043728625.1 Saprospiraceae bacterium
GATAGATGCCAAAACAGCTTTTTTTCTGAAAAGTGAAGCGTTCAAAAGCCCAATGCGAGGTGATATGGCTGCTTTTAAAACAGAAGAAGAAGCCAAAAAAGCTCAACCTGCTGATGCCAAAAGTATGAACTGGTCAACTGTTGTTTCTGAATTTTCAAATTAAAATTGCCCTTATGAAAAGTCTTTTTCCCATCATTTTTATTTGTATTTCAATACAATCTTTCGCTAAAACAATCACCGTTTCAGCAGGAGAAAGCATTGGGCAAACTATCAAATTAGCGCAGCCTTATGATACAATTTTGGTTAAAAACGGCTATTTCAAGGAGAATCAATTGATTGTAACGATACCCCTCAGTATAATAGGTGAAAATTTTCCTGTTGTAGATGCCAATTTTGAAAATGAAATTTTTACAGTCAAATCCAATAATGTGCTCATTCAAGGTTTTCATTTTATCAATATCGGCAAAACGTCGACCATTGATTGGGCAGCCGTGAAAGTGTTGGAATCTGCTTACGTGCGCATCATCGGCAACCATATTGAAAGGGGCTATTTCGGCATTTATTTATCGGCTTCGCGCTTGTGTACGGTTGAAAATAATGTGATAGAAGGCAATCCTTCACAAGAGCAAAATACGGGGAATGGTGTTCATGCTTGGAAATGTGATAGTGTTTTCATCAATAATAACAGCGTGAGAGGGCATCGAGACGGTATTTATTTTGAATTTGTCACCAACTCAAGTATTCAACAAAATTATTGCGAAAAGAATATTCGTTACGGCTTGCATTTTATGTTTTCTCATAATAATATCTACCAATACAATACTTTTCGCAACAATGGGGCAGGGGTGGCAGTGATGTACACTAAAAATGTCAAGATGCTCAACAATCATTTTGATGAAAACTTGGGGAGTTCAGCTTATGGTTTATTGCTCAAAGATATTAGCGACAGCTATATCGAAAACAATACTTTCAAAAATAATACAGTCGGCATTTTCATGGACGGCACTAACCGCAGCTTGATTCAGCACAACCAATTCAGCGAAAATGGTTGGGCTGTAAAACTCCAAGCCAATTGCGATGACAACACTTTTACCTACAATAATTTTACAAAAAACTCTTTTGATATCGCCACTAACGGCATGGTGGTTTTGAATCATTTGTCAAAAAACTACTGGGACAAATATGAAGGTTACGATTTGAACAAAGACGGCGTGGGCGATGTCGCTTACCACCCCCTCAGTATTTACTCGAGTTTGGTAGAGCAAATGCCTTTTGCGATGGTTTTGTGGCGCAGTTTCGCTGTCTTTTTACTCGACCAAAGCGAGCGCGTATTGCCGAGCATCACGCCTGAGAATTTGAAAGATGACATGCCTTTGATGAAAATAGCCAAAATTCAATAAAACAATGCTCGAATTCCGAAATTTAAATAAAACCTACGGTAAAATAGAGGTTTTGCAAGACATCAATGGGCGTTTTGAGCTTGGTCAATCCATTGCGCTCATTGGTCCGAATGGCTCAGGCAAGACGACTTTTATTAAGTCAATACTTGGTATGGTGATGCCCAATACGGGTGAAATCCTTTTCAATGGTCAAAATATTGCCAACGAATGTGCTTACCGCAGCCAAATTGGATACATGCCTCAAATCGGTCGGTATCCCGACAATATGCAAGTAGGGCAACTGTTTGAAATGATGAAAGACATTCGTTTGGATGGTAAAAA
>JAYTMI010000718.1:0-2553 GCA_043728625.1 Saprospiraceae bacterium
TTTTATATCATTTAATAAAACAACCTTTTGATGTGTCGTCGTCGTTTTCAGCCCATCTTTATCTTCACAAAGGATATTCAGATTATATAAACCGCTTGAAATAAACTCTTTATCAATTGGATTAATACTCAAATCAACCCCAATTTTACTGAGGGGGGTATCTTTAGAAGGGCTTTCAATAATCCACTTCGCTTCAAATGGCGGATTGGTTAAATCATCTACTTTTGTTAAAATAACTTCTACTTTTATGGCTGTTGGCATTGGAGCAAAAAACCTGCATTGGCGCGGCAAAGCACGACGGTCAGCTTCTGAGACATATTGATGATAGGGTTCGCTTGTGAGCCATTGTCCGATGTTATCTTGGGCTCTGTTGGGCGTATTGTTTTGTAGCGTCCACTCTCCCATTTCATATTGTTTTGTGCCATCCAAAACACTGAGCGGCGCAGCAAGAGAAGGCAGTACTTTGCCTGTTATATCGTCATTGTTTGTCCAATACAATCTCAAGGGAGATTGCGTTGTTTTGAGTTTAGCATTCGTAAAAGTCTGCCAGTCGCCATTTTTGATGTTGATTTCGAAAGCCACACGCCACTCCAATGGCAGATTTGCTTTCGGTTTAGTTAAACCATTTTTGACTTCTATCTCAATTGCCAATACAAAGCCTACAAAAGTTGGTAAAAAGGTAATTTTATGATTTTTCAAAAACTTTAAACTCTCGTCCGTCGGCGTAATGCTTATATCATTCCGAATATCATAGCCGCTTTTTATCAGTCGCTGCGCTTTATTCTCTTCTGACAAAGAATAAAACGGTTGTGTGGCATCGTTTTCGAGATAAAAACTATGCAAAATGCGCACTTCGGCTAGTCGTCTGAATGAAATATTAAAAGACATTGTGTATTTGGTTTTTTACAAATTGGGATACGATTCCGCTCGAATTTCTATAATAGGGCTACCCGTACCTTGAATTTTTCTATCTGTAATTTTAACAAGCCGTGCTTTATACATCACAAACGGTATTTGTTTACCGCCCAATGAACCCCATAAATGATTGATTTGCTCAAAAGTCATGGTATAAAGGTCAAGCGTCAGTTGTGACTCTCCCTCTTCACTCGAAATGATAAAACTATTTTGACCTTGAAGAAACTGAATGATTCGCCCTAAAAGCATGAGAGAAACATCATAATTACGTGGAAAATTAGCCGTAAACAGCAAGTATAGGTTCAAATAAATAGGTGGATTCTCGTATTCAATGCCGCCTATCGGTGTGCGACGATAATGTAATCCATTTTTCAAACTGCTCTCTTCTTCAATATTCACAAGCGTGATGATAACGTGATCGCCCAATGCTGTCACTTTATCGGCAGACTCAATCAATGCAACATTATCAAGCGTCACAGGTCGTGCAGCTGTGAGATACGACTGTAATTCATTCCGAAGCTTGTTTAAGGCGATATCAATCATTTTGATGCTTTAGTTCATTTGGATAAATACAGCATTAGGCATACTCTGGTAAAGAGTACACAAACAATTTTTGATTGATGTAGAGTATCAACCGCTTGATCTAATAGGCTTGAAAAAAAGAAAGTCAGAAAAAAATTGTACGTTTGAGTCAATAGATACAGTGTAAGAATAAAGTCTTCAATGGTTTTACAGTGCAATATTTATTTTCAATGGTTCAGACAGTGTTGTTTAGTATTCGGTTCGATAGTCTCAAAATGTAATTTGATTTCATTCAGTGTCAATACACTTGTATTGTTATTTTTTCAGAAACAAAATTAATGGAATTTATGGATAAGTCAAGGTTTAATTAGATTTTTTTTATAAATATTTTTTTTTCAATACTAATACAAATATTTGGCAGAGTTATGCTTTCTTAAAATTATTCTATTTCAACTGACGCAAATACATCTGTATTGTATTGTGTAAACCATAGTACAAAGCATCCGAAATTAAGGCATGACCAATAGACACTTCTTCTAATCCAACGACCATTTGCTTGTAATATTTCAGATTTTCTAAATTCAAATCATGCCCTGCGTTGATACCTAAACCCAATTCGACGGCTCTTTTTGCCGCTTTTACGTGTGCTTCTACGGCTCTCTCTTTATCTTTTGAAAAATCCTTAGCATACATGCCTGTATAAAACTCAATTCTGTCTGCACCCACTTCTGCAGCACCTTCCACCATACGTACATCAGCATCTACAAACAGCGAAGTGCGAATATTTGCCCCCCTCAGTATATCAAGCGTTTTTTTCAAAAAATCGGCATTTTTCCAAGTATCCCAACCGTGGTCAGAGGTCAATTGAGTCGGGTCGTCAGGTACAAGAGTCGCTTGGGCAGGTTGATTGTCAAGCACCAACTTCATCCAATACTCATCAGGATTGCCTTCAATATTAAATTCAGTCGTTACGATTTTTTTTAAATCATAGACATCCGCAAAACGAATATGCCGCTCATCAGGACGCGGATGAACAGTGATGCCTTCTGCACCAAAAGCCTCACAATCCTTTGCCATTTGAAGCAAATCGGGTAAGTTTCCGCCGCGTGAATTGCG
>JAYTMI010000719.1:0-1606 GCA_043728625.1 Saprospiraceae bacterium
TAAGCAATTTTCTGAATTTCCATTTTTGTTTGAACAAAAGAAACCAACGGATGTATTGCATGGCAAACAAACCTGAGAGGTAAAATAGTATCAGAGAACAGAGTCCAACCCAGATATAAGTGGTTAGCCAGCCAATACCTGAAGCGAGCGTGAGATACCACACAATAAAAATAACCATGCCTATGGCCATGACAATGGAACCTTTAAATGCGGGGTTTACTTTTTTCTGGACTGGCTCAAAGCCCTCTCTTGAGAAGAGCTTTAGTTTTCGGAAGTAAATTACGGTTGTATAATAAGGCATAGCGTTTACCAAAAAACCTATCAAAAAAAATGGTAGTGTTACAATCAATCTCACTAATTCCCCAGTGGTCATCAGAATGGAAAGTTTGGCAATGGATTGATCCGAAATTCCTAGTTTCCTTAATTTTGTCAGGTACTCATCAAGCTTCAATTCAAGTTTTGCAATACGCTGAGGTTCGTTCACACTTATTTTTTGCAATGATTCAATCACTTTTTTCTGGACAACAAACTCATTTTCTTTTTGCGAAGGAGTACTTCTCTCCACTTGAAATTGCTGTCTCAAGATCAACTCTACTTTTTTTACAATGGAATCAAACTCCTCCTTTTGAACATGAAGGGTTGTCTCTTTTAGCCGATCTTCAATCTCTTGGGTAAATCTGACCACTTCAGATTTATCGAATGAAAATCCTTTTGTTGAAAGAGGCTTTCCGATATTTATAAATAAATCACTTCTAAATCTGTGAGGGTTGTTATAATTCAAACCGACCGGAATAACATTTACCTCTACTTTATCAAGCGCGTTTTCCCGTGCGCCCAGCGCCATTCGTGCCACCCCCGTTTTTAGTTTTCGGATTCTTTTCTCAGTTATACTATTGCCTTCTGGAAAAACAAGTAAGGCACCGCTGGCACCGAGCAACTCGTAACATTTTCTAAAAATAACTTCATTGTTATGGGTTTCGTTGGGTAATGCAGAAGGTCTGTACACCGGAATCATGTTTAAGTAATTGGAATACATTTTTGATTTTAATCCCTTACCAAAAAACTCCGCGGCCGCCATAAAATGTAAAGGTCGCTTTATGAAGGCCGCCACGACCATCGGATCCATAAATGCACTGGGATGATTGGCTACAAAAATTATTGGCCCTTTGATGGGTACATTCTCATAGCCCTTTACCACAATCTTTCTAAAATAAGAATTGAGTGTTAACCGGGTGATCCATTTTACAATCCGATAGAGCATTTTATGTTTATTTGATTGCAATGATTACCCTGTAGAATAGACAAGTTAACATTCTGGTTTAATGAATAACTACATTTCATAGAATTTTCTAGAGTCACTCACAAGTTCTCACAATTAAAAGCTTGCTATTAAAATTATAAGAATAAGAAACTTACCTGCAATCGCTCCAGCGGCCGCTCTCTTGGAACGCTTCTTCACAATTTCATTTTCAAACCCAGCCCGGTAGAGTTTATCATTTACTCCGCTAGGAACATGCTCAAGTACAACTTTGGAATTTGCCGCACCTAAAGATAAAAAAGGAGAACCAATCGTCATACCCAAAAGAAATCCTCCTCCACCCCAGCC
>JAYTMI010000720.1:0-5251 GCA_043728625.1 Saprospiraceae bacterium
TTGAAAAAAAGGACATCCTCTTTGTGGATTGAAGGAATCGGAAAGATGACTTTCTTACCATCAAACTTCAAACCCAAAAGCGCAAGAATGGGATTGGCATAAGCAAAACCCAGCTCCGTACTGAAATAAATGCCGCCCTGTTTGAGCAAATGTTTACTTTTGAAAAAAGAACTTTTGCCAACGGCATCAAATATGAAATCAAAGCGGTCATTAAGTGTCGTAAAGTCTTCTTTTGTGTAATCAATCACTTTATTTGCACCCAAAGACTTAACCAAATCCAAGTTTTTAGTATTGCCAACAGCCGTAATATCAGCACCAAAATAATGAGCCAATTGTACCCCTGCCGAACCAATAGAACCCGTTGCACCATTGATAAGAATTTTATGCCCACGTTGTAATTTAGCCGCTTTGTAATAATTCAAAGCTAAATATGCGCCTTCACAAATAGCCGCCGCTTGCACGTAAGATATATTCGTTGGCTTTAAAGAGATAGAACTGTTTTCAGGCATACACAAATAGTCAGCATGTGCGCCAAAAACATCAGCCGATAGACCAAAAACACCGTCGCCGACTCTAAATGATGAAACATCTTTACCGAGTGCTACAATCTCGCCTGCAAACTCACTCCCTAATACGTTTGTTTTAGGTCTAAAAAGCCCCATAAACAATCGAACTGCAAAATATTCTGCCCTCAGCATACCGCAATCTGTACGGTTAACTGTCGTTGCATGAATGTTTATTAAAACCTCCTTTTCTTTGGGTATGGGTGTTTGAATGTTTTTAAGTTGCAATACATTCGGCGAACCATAGACAGTATTAACACTCGCCCGCATTGCATTAAGATTGATTTTTGCTTTTTCCATGACGTTGTTTAATTTAATTTATTGACTAATATCAACAAATTTATAGGCAATACTCAACGTCTATGTATAGTTTTGGATGATATCTTTGATTTAATCTACCAAAATGACTATGCTACATTTAGATTTCAGGTTCTGTAACACTTTTTATTGCTTTGTTCCCATAACCGTATTGCCTTGAACAACGAGTTTTACCTTATTAAAAGGTTTATCTGCCGCTTCTTGACTGAAAATAACATCAGAACCATAGCCGCTTTTGAAAGCATGAGGCTCTGCTTGTTTGGTCAATTCTGTTCTGTCATAACCAACTGCTTGACCGTAAAGTTTGCCATTATCGAGTGTGATAGTATAAGTTTCGGACAAAGCGTTTTCTTCTAATTTATACACGCCCACATAGATTTCAAAGGTTGTATCACTTAAGCACGTAACAGCTAATGGAAACATGATAGGGCTTGTTTCCGCGTGTGTGCTTACAAAACCCATCATAAAAAGGTTCAAAACGATGATTTTTTTCATTAGATATTCTTTTGTTTAGTTAAAAAAGACATTTTGCAAAGTCCGAAAGTACAAAGAATGATTGTATTGTAAAAAACATTCTGGATATAATTGAGGGGATGATTTCAAATCACCCCCTCAGTATTACTCAAAACCGTACATATTTGTCTATCAACATTTTATCCATCCCTTTGGCAACCGCTTTTTTGGCTTGCCAACGCAAAATGGGTTCAATAATAGACATCCAACCAGGCAAATTGCTTTCTGTAATTTCAAACAGCCAAGCTAAAATGAGTTTGTCTTTGGGCAATCCGTTTTTATTCGCACCGCCATCGCTTGCTAAACCATAACCAATTTGAAGCGATTCTTCAAAACCACGACTTGCAGGGCGCAACTCGACTTGAAAACGGCTGGGTACACCACTCCGATTTTGGAATAAATGCAAAACATTGGGTTCAGCTGTTGCGGCTTGTCCTGCAGTTAACGTGTGTATCTTTTTGCCGAGTTGCACTTGCACCGCGCCTTCAATACATTTAAAACTTTCAGAAAACGTTTTGTGATAATGCAGACCCACACCGCCGCCATCTGCCAATTCAACTTCAACAAGCGTATATGCGCCGTTGGTTTCACTCCCTAATTTTAGGAATGTGACGTAATCCTTTTGAATAGGATTATAGATTTTTCTTTCCATTTGATGTTTTTTTTAGTTTTTTACTGAGGGGGTCAAATTGACCTTGTGCTATATTCGTATTTTCGAGCGACATGGATTTTAGAAATGTAATTTTTCCTTTGCCGGACGGACAAAAGACAAGGCTGTTTTTTGAAAAAAACAAAAAATGTATCAAATCATACTTCAATCTCAGACGCATCGTAGTCCATTGCGGAGGCATCAAGTGGAATCTCTGAAGCATTATAATCTATCTGCGAGGCATCAAGTGGAATCTCCGAAGCGTCATAATCTACCTTTGACGCATTCAGTACTATCTCTGATGCATCATAATTAACTTCGGACGCATTTAGTGCAATCTGTGATGTGTCATACGGGATTTTGAAAATATTATAAGCCATATCAAGCACTTTTAAGGCATAAACAAATTGTAAAGTGGTTGAGTTCGTGCCTTCCGAAGGAATCTTTGAGTAATGGTGATTGGTAGTAATTCCCCATTAAATTATTCACCATTTATTATTAGAATCTCCCCCTCAGTACAAACGCCAAAACCTTGCCTCAAAACGGCTTCACGTTCCTTAGTTTGTCTCATAACAGGGTTGGTGTGGTTGAAATGAATGAACTTAATCTTAGATTTATGCGGTGAATTTTTGAATAAATACATCGTTTCGGTGATAAAGGGATGCGGCACTTCGCTCATGTTGCGATTGGGCAGTTCCCCATTCTGATAAAACGTGGCATCCAATAAAGCGGCATCTACTCGACCCACTTCATCCAAAATATTGCGCTGCCATTTTGCCCATTTATCAATGTCAGGGATAAACAACACCCGTTTTTTTGGGGTGATAACAACAAACCCGACCGTTTCTGAAAACTCATCCCGATGTGGTACAAGTATCGGTTTGATGCTTATATTCTTTGTGATGTGAATGATAGAGTCTGCTGCCAAAGGCATCAGTTTAATGTTTTTCAAAGCCACTAATTGACTCCAAGGTCCATTGTTTTCTAAAAAAGTCTTCATTTTGGGCATAGCAAAAACAGGTGTTCCTTTCGCACCTATGGCTTCACGACCCAAATACATCAGTCCTGTATAATGTCCAATATGTGCATGAGTGAGAAAGATGCCACTTATCGGCTTTGATTTATCATCCAAGTACCCCCTCAGTATATGTTCTTGTTTTGTGAAATCGGGCGTGGCTTCGAGCATAAAAGTCTCTTGCGTTTCGCGGTCAACGATGCCGAGACAGGTGACACTTTTAGGATTTTCCTTACCGAGTGCTACGGCTTCGCAACATGCCTTATTGCAATAGGGATGCGGATAACCTGCATCTTGTGCAATGCCGAGGACAACGATGAATTGTTGCGGTAAATTCTTATTTATTATTGTTTTGTGAGGTGTTTGGCATTGTATAAGAAGGAAAAGAGGTAATAAAAGTAGATTTTTCATAAGCATATTGAATTAACTTTGGTGACATAGATTGTACGAACTTATTTCACAACAATCTTGTATTTAGCCTTAAAAAGTGTATTTTTGTATAAAAATAAAGAAAAAATGAGTGTACAAATGTCCGTTACTGAAATATTAGGCAGCGTTGAAGGTTTAGAAACCAATAAATTTGAACAATTGTATCGTGAATTGTTTGCCTTACGTGCCAAAAAGAATAAACTGCCGTGGTTAAACGCCGTTGAATCACAGTTACTCAGTAAAATAAACACTGATTTTGATGCTAAGAAATGGGAACGCCTAACCTATCTCGATTGGAAATTAGAATTCAGTGCTTTGACTCATAAAGAAGAAGCCGAATCACTCAAATTGGCAGAAGCCTACGAACATTACAGCGTTGAACGCTTAAAATGCTTATCTCAATTAGCCATCATTCGCCAAGTGTCCATTGATAAACTTATGGAACAATTAGGCTTAAATGCTCAGGCTCATGGCTAAACCTGCTATTCCTTCTGATGTACGTGCGGCAGTGATACTTCGTGCCTCAAAATGTTGTGAATACTGCAAAAGCCAAGACAAGTATTCGCCAACTGCTTTTACGATTGACCATATCTTACCTGAAAGTTTAGATGGCACATCTGATTTTCTGAATCTTTGTTATGCGTGTTTTCTGTGCAATCGCTTGAAATCAAACAAGTTAAAAGTTTATGATTCGCTTCTAAAAAAATGGATTCCTTTGTTCAATCCACGCAAAGATATTTGGCAAGAACATTTCGCTTGGAATGATGATACCACTCAAATCATCGGTCTTACTACCATAGGACGTTGTACCGTGAAAGAACTCAAATTGAATCGTGATAAGCTCATAGAATATCGTCAATGTATTATTCCCTTTGGTGAACATCCACCTAAAGATTAGTACCCCCTCAGTATGTCCCGACTTCTTCTCTTTTTTAGGGTCTTCTTATAAAACATCTATCATCTTGAAACCCCCGATTTCCAATCGGGGGGCATGGATAACCCACAATTCACATCTATCATCTTTTCAAAAGCATCCCATCCGATGTGATGTTTTTGAAAAGATGATAGATGTGAGTGGCGCACTTTTTACTTTCCCGCCGTTGAAACGGCGGGTTTCAAGATGATAGATGTTTTTATAAGAAAACACAATTCTCTTTTTGAAGTGTATGAAACACTTTAAATTAAATATTTAAAAAACACATAAAATAAATTTGCACAATACCTTTTTTATATTATATATTTGTTTATTCTTACATAAGACAATTCATTTGTCTATAACCAAAACATAAACCTTAATTTTTTAACCCAATTTGTCTCACTCTTTAAAACTCCACTCATCATGGCAGAAAGAGAAAGATCGTCCGTCATTACGGACACCATTAACATCACCACTAACGGCGTGTCGAACCCTAAAGAGACGCTCGTTTTTACCAAAATGTCTGAAACAGGCTTGGCTATCGTTGATTATTTCAGCGATTACGCCAAAGTGACTAACGGTAAAAAGTCCATTAACGATGACACGGATGCGAGCATTATCTTTATTGCAGATTGCTACAAAGGTATGTTGACGTATCCTGAAATTTTGTCGTCAAAGTTCAACAAAGAGGATTTTTCCCTCAAAATCATGGGTTTGATGCACTTTTTCCTTTTCAAAAGTAAAATGCAAGAAGTCATTCAAAACCAATGGGACACCAGCGTGATGATTTGTAAAACCGATGCATTGTACTATGCCAATGAGTTTTACGCCATCATCACGAAGGAAGC
>JAYTMI010000721.1:0-2537 GCA_043728625.1 Saprospiraceae bacterium
ACATAACTTTGGTCTTTCTTCAAATCAGCCGATTTAGAGATAAAACGACGACCATTCGACTCATTTACAAGCGCATAATGCCCCGTTGCGATAAATTCGCAATCCAAAGCATCTGCTCGTTTCAGTAGCGATGACCATTTAATATGTGTGTTGCACAAAACGCAAGGGTTGGGCGTGCGACCCGCAATGTATTCGTCAACAAAATTATTAATGACATAATCGCCAAATTCTTCCCGAATATCAACGATAAAATGATGAAACCCCATACGCACAGCTACTGCCCGCGCATCGTTTATACTATCAAGACTACAACAACCTGTTTCCTTTTTTGAACTGCCCGATTGTGCATAATCCCAAGTTTTCATAGTAATTCCTACGACTTCGTAGCCTTCGTCGTGCATCATCATGGCAGTGGCGGTTGAGTCAATACCACCGCTCATAGCTACCAAGACACGTCCTTTTTTACTCATTTTATTGATTTATTAAATAGATAAAATCCTGTCTTACAGTTGTTAATTAGAAAGCCAAACAAAAAAAAATCGAAACTGTTTAAGCCTCACCTATCTCAATTTAGGTACAAAATTATGTATATTTGGAATAAAATTGCGTATTTTTAATGATTTTACTCATACTTTTATTTGCAGAGTAAAATAAAAGAGTCTAAATTAGCGTCGTTATTTAGGAAACATACACTTATTTATAGTATTAAACTACACAACTCTTTACTATGAGAACTTTATTAGCCATAGTGTTCACAGTCAATTCATTTATTGCCTTAGCGGAGGCACAAGAATACGGATTAGCATCCGTTTATTCTGCAACGTTTCAAGGAAAACGTACTGCAAGCGGTGAGTTATTTAATCACGATAGCTTCACAGCCGCACATCAAAAGTACCCTTTTGGCTCTTTGGTAAAAGTAACACGCATTGATAATGGTAAATGGGTCATTGTTAGAATCAATGACCGAGGTCCTTTCGTTAATAAAAGACTGACTGATTTGTCTAAGGCAGCAGCTTTAAAATTAGGTGTGAATAAAGAAAAAGAAGAAGTGCGCGTCAAACTTGAGTTAGTCAGTAATCGAGGAAGCGAAATCGGTCAATCAAGAGACAACACCTCTAATCAACCGCATTCAACACCTTCATCTGAAAAAGCTGACATCAACAGCAAACGTGTAGAAGAACATGCGGTGTTGAAAGAGTACAAATATGTACCAAAAAATTCAACGAAATCGAGCGTACAAAAAAAAAACCTGAAATTGTAAACGCTAAGTCCATATCAAATGAGCAATTAGGTTTGTATCATTTTCAAGGTCAAAGGGTTGCTAAACAAGGATTTGCAGTTCAAGTAGCTGCGCTTAATCAACGGGGTGGAATGCTTAGAAAGCAAGCAGAATTACAAAAGCTCTTTTTAAAAAACATCCTAATTAATTTTGATAACGCTAATACGAAAACAATCAATTATAAAATATTAATTGGTCCTTTTGCAACAGCTACTGAAGCTTCCAGTTATCAAAGTAGTTTAAAAAAGAAAAATATTACAGGGTTTATAATAGATTTAACAACTTTATAGTAGTCATACGGCGTGCAGTAGCACGCCGTTTTTTATTATCGAATCAATGCCCCACTCAAGCGCATCATATCAATTTCAGCGTTTTTAGCATCAAATTTTGCGGCGACAGCACGTGTTACGGCGGCTTCATAGCCTTGTTGTATTTGTTTTAACTCTAAAACAGTAGAACGGCTCAACCTGTAACGTTCCATCGCGATTTCGATGCTCGCTTTTGCAATCCGCATATTCTCTTCCTCCCCCCTCAGTATTTCAATGGCATTGAGGTAGTTTTGATAAGCAATATTAAGGCTTGTCTCTAAATTATAACTCAATTCCTTTTGTTGTATTTTGTTTGTTTCAATATCTATGCGGCTGTTTTCAGCTTGCCGTTTTAGATTGTTGCCATCTAAAATTGGATAGGTCAGCGTCACACCTGCATTCAAACCTGCGTTTTGATTCAACAAAAATAAACCTGCTGTATTGTCTTGTCGTCCAATAGTAAAAGCGGGGTTGAAGGTAATACGAGGCTTACGCTGCGCTTGAAATTCTTTCATTATCAAGTTAGAAACACCGCCTTGACGTTTCAACAGCTCCATATTAATATTGCGTGATAAAGCACTCGTTTTCAAAGCATTATAATCCATATTTTTTAAAATGCCAAAAGAATCACGCACTTCAAAATCATAATTTACCCCCTCAGTAATGACCTGTTTTAAAGCCCATTTAGCCATATCAATCAATTGCTTTTGGCGAAGCAACTGAGTTTTTTGAACATTCAAATCACCTTGTGCTTGCAAAACATCGAGTTGATTTCCTGTACCGACTTCAAGGCGCGTTTGTGCCAATCGCTCACGTTCTTCATAAAGGTCAAGTTGTTCGCGCAAACCGCGATAAAGTTCTTGTTGCCGAACAATATTGTAATAAGCCCGCATGACATCATAAACAATTTGCTCTGAACGGATTTTTATGCCCAACTCCCCTATTGCTTG
>JAYTMI010000722.1:0-4830 GCA_043728625.1 Saprospiraceae bacterium
AAACCTTTGTTGTTGTGTTTTTACCGAAATTGACAGAAACGGTTTTGTAAACCGTTTCTTTACCATCAAAATCTACTTGACGAAGGCGGTAGTAATTGACCGTACTCATCGGTTTTTCATCCATAAAAGTATAAGAACGAGCCAATTGACTATTGCCATAACCTGAAACTTCACCAATTTTTTCAAATGATTTGCCATTTTCGCTACGCTCAATCGCGTAATAAGCGTTATTTAACTCTGTTGCAGTTGACCACAACAATTTGACTGTTTGGTTTTCTTTTTGGGCTTTGAAATCGAGTAATTGCACTGGAATAGTACCGCAGTTTGTAGGATTTGGCGTTACTATCGAAAAATCTGCTAAATTATTATCAGTATCCGTTGCACCGTTGCTATTACGTCTAGCAGCAGTTGTAGTGGAAAGAGCCGCTACTACAGTACCTTCGCCGTTGTTAGCAGTTCCATAACCTATTTTATCAACAACGGTTGTTGTGTTATCTATAATAGCCGTACCATTTACTAAGGCGATTTTACCATTAGTTCCCGACATACTGATACCATTTGCAGCTGCACCCGTACTTGTAGTCGTATTTGTGTTATCCAGAACAAGATCCGCAGTTGGTAAATCAGCACCTGTGAAAGTACCACCATCAGCACTCATTTTTATGAGAAAGCAACCACCAGCAGATATACTTCCCGATAATAAAGCTTTTGAGCTCCATGTTGCAGGCGGTACACCTGAAGTAGCTGATCCGTATTGAATGGTGTAACCACTTAGATTCACAGCAGAAGAACCTAAATTTTTTAAGACTACATAATCATTCTTAAATGCAGGTAAAGGACTTGTTGCTGTACTACCTCCACCACCATAAACTTCAAGGATTTTGATTTGACTGTTTGCAACTGTCAACACACATAAAACTAATGCCAGCGTAAGAGTTCTTTTCATAATGTAAATTTTTTAAAATTTTAAAAACGGAGATTTAATTGTGAAGATATTGAAAAAAAGTAAAATTCATGTTACAAAGAAACACCAAAGTTTTGATTTTCAAAAAATAATTTGTGTTAACAAATTAATACTTTTCAAATCACAATTTTATTCCGATATAGGTATGTGGTGACAAAAGCCGAAGCTCTTCTTTTACGTCTTCGGCGATATTTAATGCTTCTACAAAATCGAGTATATCTTTTTTGCCAATAGCTGCTTTGCCGCGTGTCAAGTCTTTCAAGGCATCATAAGGATTTGGATAATTCTCGCGGCGCAAAATGGTTTGTATGCCTTCGGCGACGACCATCCAATTGGCTTCTAAATCGTCGTAGAGTTTTTGTTCGTTCAACAGCAGTTTGTCGAGACCCCTCAGTATGGACGAGAAAGCGATGTGTGTATGAGCGAAAGGAACGCCGATATTTCTCAAAACCGTTGAGTCTGTCAAGTCTCTTTGTAGGCGTGAAATAGGCAGTTTGGCGGCTAAATGTTCAAAAATGGCGTTTGCGAGACCTAAATTGCCTTCTGCATTTTCAAAATCTATCGGGTTGACTTTATGTGGCATGGCAGACGAGCCGACTTCTCCCGCCTTTGTTTTTTGCTTGAAATATTCGATGGAAACATAAGACCAAATATCCCGACAAAGGTCAATCAGAATCGTATTGATGCGGCTCATGGCTTGAAAAAGAGCCGCCATATTGTCATAATGTTCAATTTGAGTGGTCGCTTGTTGGCGTTCCAAACCAAGATATTCTTGAACAAAATTATCGGCAAAGACACGCCAATCTATCATTGGATAAGCGGCAACATGGGCGTTAAAATTACCTGTTGCGCCACCGAATTTTGCTTTAAACGGTATTTGTTTCATCAGAACCAATTGATTGTCAATACGTTCTACGAAAACCCGAATTTCTTTGCCCAAAGTCGTTGGGCTGGCTGGTTGCCCATGTGTCCGAGCGAGGAGGGCTATGTCACGCCAGTTTATCGCTCGTTCCGCGAGTTCGTTTCTTAGTTTCTGAATCGTTGGCATATAAATACGGTCAAAAGCATGGAGGATACTGAGGGGGGTCGCCGTATTGTTTACGTCTTGAGAAGTTAAGCCAAAATGGATAAATTCTTTAAAATCATGTAAGCCTAAAACATCAAATTTTTCTCTCAAAAAATATTCTACAGCTTTGACATCATGGTTTGTCACTTTTTCAATGTCTTTAATACGTTCTGCATCTTCGAGACTGAATGACTCAAAAATTTTGTCCAATGCTTCGATTTTATCTTCTTCAAATCCTTGCAATTGTGGCAATGGGAAATTTGCCAAAGCGATAAAGTATTGAATTTCAACGAATACGCGATAGCGGATGAGGGCAAACTCTGAAAAATAATCAGAGAGTTCTGTTGTCTGACGGGAATAACGTCCGTCAATGGGTGAAATGGCTTTTAACATACTTATAAGTAATGATGAATGATGAACGATGAATAACGCAAGACATTGACTATCAAATAATTACAAAAAATCAATTTCCCGTTTACTTTCGTTTAACTATTTATTGCCTAACAAAGCGCTCAACGGTTTTGAAGTAACCATTGTCGTAAGTAAAGAAATAAATACCATTGGGTAAAGACGCGATATTGATATTTTCTTCCACTTGTCCGCTTTCAACAAGGTAAACACGTTGCAGGACGACACGACCTGAAATATCTGTAATTTTAATATTTAAAGATTGTTTTTCAGTTGTTGTGGCTCTAAAGGTGACGAAATCTTTTGCTGGGTTCGGGAACATTTTAAGCGAAAATGCTTTTTTCTGATTTTCGATGGTAATGGTTTTAGAAAACGTTTCGACACCGTCGTTATCAACCATGCGAAGGCGGTAAATACTGAGGGGGTTCGGATTGGTATCATCGAAGCTGTATTTTTGGATAGTTGAGGTATTGCCAGAGGCTTTAACACGCCCAATTTCACCCCATTTTTCTTTGTCTTTGCGTTCAATTGAATAAAGATGAGCATTTTTTTCAGTAGCGGATTGCCACGTCAAAGCGTTGTAAGTGCCTTGGTTTTTACCCTCGAAGGATACTAATTCGACAGGAATGACAATACCACAGCCAAAAGCTTGAGCGACCCATTCAGGATGGTCAATGTAAGGATTTCCGTTACCTTGGTAGGTTTTAATGCAATTATTCCTATCTATATCTGCTTGTGTTACAGGGTCTTGTATATGCCAATTATAAAGTGTTTGAACGTTGGCAACGTCGGTTATTGGTCGTCCATAGGTATTGTTCATTTGAGTTTCGTAAACTGTATAGAAATACAAAATGGCTCGAGCCGTATTGCCTTTTTGAACTTCACGCGGTTCGTAAGAGCCTGTTTTAAATTCAGAATAGCCTTCAATATTACTTGTTGGCATTGTCGAAGTCGCTGTGTTGAGTAATATTTCCCACTTCGTCGTTTGGGCATCAGGTATTTCAGCAAAGGGATAGCTTCCCCTGTCACTGTTCCACGTTTCGTAAGTCGGAAACAAATGGCACATATCGGCAACCATCGGAGCATTGCTGTTGAAGAAACTTTGTGGCACAGTATGTTCTGCATTGATAATACGACCATTCGGTAAAGCTATACTCGTTGCCGTGCTGTTTTGCGGATGTGATTGCGTATAACCGCCATAAACGCACGTAACCGTATTGGTCATATTGTCGCAATTGCCATACATCCGTCTTCTCGCATTATCATAACCTAAGTCAATATGTGTGGGTAAACTGGCGCGTACAGTTGCCCTAAAACCTGCACAGTCGCCTGTTCCGACGGTGTTTGTCGTAAAACTACCCGATACAGGCGAATCCGTCATGTAATCAATAGGCGATACACAGGTTTGAAAATTGTAAATTTGAACGTAATAAGTGGTATTGGCTGTCAAACCCGTAACAGTAACACTTGAGCCTATGCTATTATAAACCGTTTGCTGACCACTACCATAAGTGGTTACTGCCGTATAAGTCGTACCGTCAGCCGGTGGTGTAAAGCTGTTTGAAGTATTAAGCAAGACTAAAGTGTTTGAGCCATCGCCTTTAGTCCACGAAATCGTTGCGGAGGTATTTGAAGGTGCGGCAGAAAAATTTGAGGCTTGAGCAGTTGGTGTAGTACAAGGTAAAGTGCCTAAAATTTCGATATCATCAATTTGCCATTCTTCGGCATTACCCACTGTTACACCTGTTGTGTAATATTTGAAACCTAAACGCACGTTTGTACCACTGATGCTGCTTAAGTCCAAAGCAGGATGTGTTAAAAAATTAGCAGGTGTAGTGCTCGAAGTGCTTTGGTCTGTTAGAGAAATAGGGATAGAAATCCAAGTTGTTGTATTTGGGTCGCCTGTAAAATTGTTCGTATAGTAAAGCAACAAGTCAGGTCCACTAAATCTGTCTCTGTACTTAAATATAAAAGTTTCTCCTGTTGTGTTATCTAAATTCAAACTCGGTGAAACGAGCCAATCTACATCATTTTCATCGCCAAAACCATTCATAACGGCATATCCCAAATTAAAAGTCCAAAAATCAGTTGGACCTGTGGTATTAAAAGCTGTCCAATCGCCAGAAGTATTTGTATTAAAATCTTCAGAATTAATGACCGTTTGAGTGTTTGCAGAAAAAAAGAAGGCTAAAAGTAAAGTGAACAAAGCTACAATTCTTTTCATAATGTTTTTTAAAATATGATTGGTGATAGGTTGAAAAAGTGCGCAAATATAGTTTTTTCATTTTGAGATAGGGCTATGATAAAGTTAATTTTATAAATCCTCATACGACATCTATACCCCATTTATATCATGGTTTTCACTAAACAATTCCTTAGCTTTGTGCCGTAA
>JAYTMI010000723.1:0-3069 GCA_043728625.1 Saprospiraceae bacterium
CAAAGCCGCATCAAAAACCCGAACTATAACCAAAAACGAAGAACCGAAAACCATTATTCCAAAGAAAAAAGCAGGGCGAAAAAAGCAAAATACGGAAGAAATGCACCGTTTTGCCATAGATTTACCGCTTTGGTTGTTCGAAAAAATGAAATCAGACGCTGATGAAAATTTTTCAACGGTGCGCGGTCAAATTTTAAAATTGTTGCTCGCACACTATAAAAACTAATTATTTGTGTAATTTAGCCACTTAATTCAAAAAATCATCAACAAAAAGCCTTTTGTTGTTTTTCTATTTTTATGATCTTTTAATACTTTTACTCATCGCTAATCTATTGATTATCAATTTTTTATGCGCTCAACTATAACCAAAAACGAAGGAAGTATAACTGAAACGAATTCAACTATAACCAAAAACGAAATGAATTATAACTGAAACGAACTAACTCCCCCAAGTATAACCAAAAACGAACTATAACGGATATTAGGTGACAAATTCTGTTACACCATATAATATAATAACGTCTTTTTCTTTTTCATAAGGCGGGTATTTGCCCCCTAAGAGTAATTTGGACCTAAAAAACACATCGTCTTCACTCAACTATAACCAAAAACGAAAACAAATAATTGTAATGCTTCGGTTTTAGTTATAGTTACAAAACAGACTTTGTTCTGAGATATGAGCCAACGGACAAAAAAAAATAGAGGTATTAAACTTATTAAGAAGTCAAATGACCTCATCGAAGCGCGCTATCGTTTTGATATTTGGGAAACCCGTGTTTTCACGAGCATCTTGTCTGAAATCGAGTTGCACGATGAAGATTTTCGCGTCTATCGAGTGTATTTACGCGATATTATCAAGGAGTTTAACATCAATAATGGTGATGCTTATGAGTTGTTGCGCCAAGCGACGCATAGTTTGATGAATAAAAAACTATATGTCAACTATGAGCATGACGGAGCTATCAGAGAGAAAATTTATCACATTATTCGCAAAGCGGATGTGATGAAGTCCATATTGGACGAATCACGCCGAAAAGTGAATGAATACGTGGATATTTCGATTGACCCTGAAATGAAACCTCTGCTTTTGGAGCTGAAAAGCCGTTTTACGACTTATGATGTTCAAAATGTGGTCAAATTTAAGAGTAGCTATACACTGAGGATTTATGAACATTTGAAACAATATGAGAAAATTGGGAAGCGGACAATGGACATTGAATACTTGAAACGCATCTTTGAATTGACGACAGAATACCCGCTTTTTGCCAATTTCTATCAAAAAGTCATAGATCCTGCGTTTAGAGACATAAATGAATTTACAGATTTGACAATTTCTCGCATTGAAAAACTAAAAGCAGGTAAAAAAGTGGAAAGCCTTCAGTTTTTCTTTCATTCAAAATCAAAAGAAATTAGCAAACCACCTACCCTAAAAGCGATTCAACCGCCTACGCGTGCTTCGAAAAGTCCTCAAAAAGAAGAAGCGGTGGAACATGGACAAAAAGACCAGCTTTTTTTGCAGTTTCAAGGCGTTGTTGTAGGTGAATTTGGCGTTTCACCAACTGTTTTTTTGACTGAATTAGAAGGTTGTACTGAGGGGCGGCTTGAACAAGCAATTCGTGTGACACGCCGTGCAGCGCAAGAAGGTAAGCTTAAAAATCCATCTGGCTTTTTCATTGAAGCCTTACGCCGCGCATTTACAGATCCAAAAGAACAGCAAATAAAACGTACCAAAACAGAAACGCACAGAAAAACAATGCTCAAACAGCTTGAAATTCAGTTAAAATCGCTTAAAGAAGACTACCAATCGGCAATAAATCATAAAATTCGCCTGCTCACCGAAGCCGATTCTAACATTACCATATCGGCTGTTGAAGCCATTAAAGAAGAAAGTAAAGGCTATTTTGCTTTAAAAGGTGTTCAAACGAATAAACTGACGCTGGATGATTTTAGGGAAGATAAAATACTGAGGGGTTTAGTTATTCTTCAAATTCAGACCCAAAATAAAGCTCATTTTGCAGAAATAGACAATGTGTATATGCCTCAAATACAAGCATTAACAAATGAGATTAAATTGTTGAATGGCTGAATGGTTATATTGTTGTATGGTTGAAAAGCAATACAACAATATAACAATCCAGCCATTCAATTTCATTTCGCTCTCATCCGATTATTTTTAGCATTATGCTCCACTTCTGCAAGCCCTAATTCTTCCATCAAAGGCGGCATATACATACCAAAACGTCCGCGTAAACCTTTTTTCAAGCCATACCAACCACCATTTGGATTACTTTCGGAGCGTCCCCATGCTTCAACAGTTCCTTCTTTGGCTGGTTTTTGTTCATCAGCAGAGCCTAAATCCATCCAATCACCGTGTTCTTTGAGCATGGTATGGAGGTCATTTATAGATTTGGCATCATATAAAAGCGTTGTTTTGCCGACAACGCATACGATGACTTCTTTACCGTCTTTTACATCTCTGTACATTTCGTAATCAGAGGTAAGAGGTGGTGTTTTGAGTTGCCACGGGTTGGCTTTAGTACCTTTTTCCATTGTTTTTTAATTTTTAGAATTGTGAATTAATTCGGCTTCTTTCTTCAAATCGGCAGCAAATTGTTCAAAAGAGAGCGTTAGGTTTTCTTGATTCATTTTTAAGGATATTTTTTAGTAAAAGTTGAGTTTAAGGCTACAAACTTAATGAAAAAGCTTGAAATACTGAGGGGGCTATGTGCTTATATTGCCCATAAAAATTAAAGAAAAAATCTAAATATAAATGAACACTTAGCTAAACTTCAATATACTATACAGAAAGCTGTACAAGGTTTGTAAGTGAAATGCCAAAAGATTATTTAACGATAACTTATTGTAACTTTTTCATAGGTTTTTCCGACATTTGGCATTAAATTAAATTATTGAAAATCAATGCTTTAAATGTCTAAATTATCATGAAAAACCTATTTACCCTTCGTCGTGTCTATTGGACACCGCTCAGTATATTAGCCGTTTTATGCCTATTTGTGGCATGTCATACTGCTTCTTTGACGGCTATAAAAGACGATAATTTGTATAAAA
>JAYTMI010000724.1:0-1795 GCA_043728625.1 Saprospiraceae bacterium
GTTTTAATGGTTTGATTTGATAAAGTTAAGTTTCTTTTGAAAACAAAAACGGCTCAAAAATAATTTTTTTTCTTACTTTTGGAGTTATAATCATTCACTATTTATTAAAAATTAAAAAACTGCACAATATGAATAAGAACATTTTTGTTGTCCTAACACTCCTTTTTGTTAGCTCCTGTCAACTTTTTGACCAAAAAAAAGATGATAAAACGGCTCAAGAAACAGCTTTGAATACGTTGCAAGACCCTATAAATGATACTTTAACAGCCCAATCGGTTGTAGAAACGCCAAAGACTAAGAAAACAGCCAAGACGACTACGCCATTGCCTTCGAAACCGCTTACAGCTGTAACACCTTCGCCTTCAAAACCGCCTATTGTTGTAACACCTTCGCCTTCTAAAACACCTATTGCAGTCATACCAAAGCCAACAGCTACGCCTAAAACGACACCCAAAGCGGCTTCGATACCAGTCATTTCAAAGGAAAAACAAGTGCCTACTTCTGCTTCAATCATTAAAAAACCGCCCGTTCAAGTAACAGCTAAAGCTACGGATTTGACTCCGCAATCTTCTGCTTTGCCAGCGAACTTCAATAACCAAATGCTTGCGGCGGTGAATGAGCTGCGTAAATCGGGTGTAAATTGTGGCGGAGAAATGATGCCGCCTGTAAAACCCTTGGTTTGGAGTTCAAAATTGGAAAAAGCATCAGTAATTCATGCAATTGATATGGATAAAAACGACCATTTTAGCCATGTCGGTACTAACGGCTCATTGCCAGACGACCGCATCAAGGCAGCGGGTTATGAATGGGCACAAGTTGGTGAGAATATTGGTCGAGGTTACAAAGATATTGCGGCTGCTATTAAAGGTTGGAAAGAATCAGCCAATCATTGCAAACAAATGATGAGTCCCGAAGTGACCCAAATCGGTGCAGCCCAAAAGGGGCGTTATTGGTGCCAAGCCTTTGCAAAACCGCTTGATTAGATGATAGTTGATAATGGATAGTTTATAGAGGATAGTGTGAATAGTGGATAATGATGATAAATTATCCACTATCCTCTATAAACTATCCTCTATCCATTATCAACTATCCTCTATAAACTATAAACTATAAAAATGACGTTTGGGAATAATGAAAAAGAAAATCGTCACTTTACTAACTTTTTGCCTCGTTTTTGCCGCTTGCTCGATGGCACAACGTTTGGCTTCTAATTCAAAAATGCCCCCCTCTCCAAAGGAGTCCATTCGGACAGTATTTCCTACCGAAACTGGTAATTTTCGATTAGATATGTTGACTGCTGTTAATCTGGTGCGTTCGAAAGGCTGTCGTTGCGGTAATAAAACGATGCCCGCCGTTTCCCCTGTTCGTTGGAACAGCCAATTGGAAGACGCAGCGATTCGCCACGCAGCAGATATGGCTGCGCACAATCATTTTGACCATGTCGGTACGGATGGTTCTGAAATAGACAACAGAATTGATGCGACGGGCTATAAATGGATGCAAATTGGTGAAAATATCGCTTGGGGTTACTTCTCAATTGCAGATGTGATAGCAGGTTGGATAAAAAGTCCCAGCCATTGCTTACAATTGATGAGCGACAAGGTTGATGAAATAGGTGTTGCCAAAAATGGTAAATATTGGGTTCAGGATTTCGGTAAAAAACGGACATGGTAGGGCGAATAAACAATAAGCAATTAACAATAATCAATCACCATGCCTTTTCCTTTTATATCCTACGAAATACCTGTTTTTTCAGAAGAAGAGACGGTTCAAAAAGCGGCTGATTTTTATGAAG
>JAYTMI010000725.1:0-6526 GCA_043728625.1 Saprospiraceae bacterium
CTTCCAAAGGAATCCTTTGGATCAGTATTTTTTCAAAACACCCATAACATGGTTTTAAAACAAATTTCAATCATTAAATTTTCAAATTCATTTATCACAATTTAATTCATTCAATCAATGAAACAGTTTAAAAATTTCAAATCCATCTGTGTCTTCGTAGCCGTTGTTGCTATGACATTCTGCCAGTTCACCATTCAAGCACAAGACGTTACAGCCTTAGGACAAGGCGGCGGTCTTGAAGTGATTCCTGGTCAATACATTGTCAAAATGAAGTCAACTGCTGCCGACCTTTCTATCAGTGCGGAAACCGCTACTGTCCGTCCAACAGATGACGACGGACCTGATCTTAAAGTCAAACAAACACGTATCGCTACATTAGGAAAAGTGCAGAAGCTACAAGTTCGTGGCGGCGTTCAAAAAGCCAGCGTCATCCATGAATATTCTAACGTCATGGTTGGTTTCTCAGCAAAACTCAATGCAGACCAAGTCAAAAAGTTGAGAGCAGACCCAGATGTTGAAGGCGTTTATCCGGACTATGTTATCAAGCTAAACCCAACCACATCAGATCAAAATCCAACAGCAGCTGGACAGTATTTGCCTTGCGGCATTACATTAGCGGGTGGACCTGTTGATGGTTCGGCTAAAGCTACGTGGATTTGGATACTTGACACAGGTATTGACCTTGATCACCCTGACCTTAATGTTCAAACGAACGCAACTTATGCGAAGTCCTTCATCTCTGGTCAAACAGTTGAAGACGGTAATGGTCATGGCACACACTGTGCGGGTATTGCTGCCGCTAAAAACAATGGCATTGGTGTTGTCGGCGTATCAGCAGGCGCAAAAGTGGTTCCTGTAAAAGTATTGAGTAATTCAGGTACTGGATCTTTCTCTGGTATTATTGCTGGTTTGAACCATGTCGCTTCTAAGAAAATCGCTGGTGATGTTGTCAGCATGAGTATTGGGGCTTATCCGCTTGCAAATTGCGAAAACTCGAACCCTGTTTTGAGAGATGTTATCAGAAACCTTGGCAATGCAGGTGTATGGGTCGTCATGGCGGCTGGTAATGACAGCGATGCAAACGGCACAGGTAAAAACCTACCTGGTTGTATCAACGGTAATCGCGTCTTAACCATTGGTTCTATCACTTGCCAAAAAACATGTTCTGGTTTCTCTAACTGGGGTATTGGTACGGATTGGGCAGCTGTTGGTTCGAGCGTTTACTCAACTTACAAAAATGGCACCTACGCCACTTTGTCTGGCACATCTATGGCAACACCAACCGTTGCAGGCGTTTGCCATGCACGTAATAACTACCCCCTCAGTGCAGGGACAGTCAATTGCGGTGGACGTACCTACAACATTGCAAGAAGGTAAGGTAATCGTGAATGGTGAATCTTTTAATGGTGAATATTCTCCACTAAAAGATTCACCATTCGCCATTAAATGATTCACCATTACCTTATTTGTGGAATTTCAACCATTCGGCACTCTTAATTAAAGAGTACTGTAACAAGTGCCTGAATCATTTATTTCATCATCATAAAAATCTCCGACAATGAAAGTGCTTATTTTTCAATTAGTTTTGTCTTCTTTCCTTATCAATGCCTCTTGTGTAGAGTCAAATTCACAGTCTTCCGAACATTCAAAAAAAATAGACATGAAGTGGTCTGTTATAACTTCTGGTAATCAATGCGGCATTGAAGAACCGAAGCAAGTCATCGTACAAACACAAGAAGCCTTTGATGAACTTTGGCAATCCTGCTTCCAGAATATGCCTGCGCCTATCGAAAAGCCGACGATTGACTTTTCAAAGGAATGGGTCATCGGTTATTTTCAAGGCTTTATTAAAAGTGGTGGTCACTCGCTAACCATTGACAGTGTTTCAGCAACAGATAAAGGCATAACCCTCGCCATGACACACAACAAGCCCGGTAAAGATTGTGCGTCAACGATGGCTATCGAGTTTCCTTATGTGTTGGCGCGTATTGAACACTTTAAACCGATTAAAGCGGCATACAACGTGACTGAAAAAGCTGTTGATTGCAACTAAAATCTTTATTGTCCAATGATACAGATTATCAAGCCATACTTATCTGCAATACGGGGCTATGCGCTGTGTTTGGTATGGAGTTTTGTGTTACAAAATGCTCATACTCAAACATTTACGTTTGATTTTGAAACCAATGCACAAGGTTGGCAAGCAGATTGGGCAGACTATCCCGTAACGGACAGCGTCTTTTATGAATTGGAAAGTAAGCATACCAGTCTGCCCAATTACATCGTACCCAATCAAAAAGGCATATACATTCAAGGCTTTAATCGCAGCGATGATTTGTTTATGTTTTTGAAAAAAAAGCTGACTGGACTGCTGCCCAACCAACGATACACACTACAGTTTCAGTTAGAAATGGCTTCCGATGCGCCCACAAATGCGGTGGGTGTGGGCGGAAGTCCCGGATTGACCATTAAAGTAGGCGCAGTCACTTTTGAACCGATTAAGATTGTAGAACTGGTAGGCGGCACCCGTTTTTATGTCATGAATATTGACAAAGGCAACCAATCCACGCCCGGTTCACAGATGGATACTATTGGCAAAACATCGGTCAGCGATACAACGACACGGTTTACTTTGATAAATCGTCAAAACAAAAAAGCCTTTATTGCCACCACCAATAGCAATGGTGAATTGTGGGCGATTGTAGGTACAGAAAGCGCATTTGAAGGCTTTTCCGCCTTGTATTACAGTAAAATTGTCCTAACATTAACAGCCACGACAGCAATCGAAAAAACGCCCACTGAACTTGATTCCCCTATATATCCAAACCCTGTAACAACGACTGTTTTCTTAGATATTACGGAGGCATTTGACACTTACAGCTTGTACGATTTAAAGGGTCGTTTGATAAAAAACGCCCCCCTCAGTAAAAAAGTCATAGATGTCTCTTTTTTACCAGAAGGTGTTTACCTTTTGATTTTAAAACAAAAAAATGGCGCGGTGAAATATGCTAAATTCATCAAAGCCAAATAATTACGCATCATAAAACTATCAAACGATGAAAAATATCCATTCATTCTTCATTTGCTTGCCATTCCTCATTGTGGCTTTCACAGCACAAAAGTCTTGTAACCAAAACAGCAGCAGCGATGCTGGTTGCATTGATAAGTCTAAAATAAAACCAGACATGATTTGCACGGCTGAATACAATCCCGTTTGTGGTTGCGATGGAAAGACCTATTCAAACGCTTGCAACGCTGAACGTTCAGGTGTAACGAAATGGGAAAAAGGCGAATGTAAAAAGTAAGCCAGCCCTCTTTAAATTCAATTAAAATTTAAAAATTTACCCCCCTCAGTATTTCGATGATTGAGGGAGCTATTTGAAAGCCTTTCGGCTCTTCGACGCAATACCTGTGTCGCCTAACAACCTGTATATCCATACTTTCACCGTTACGTCATGAAAACCAAGATGAAATACATATTGATCGTGATTATATCTCTGCTGTTATGGTGTACTTTAACCGCTCAAACGACCAATTTTGTTGTCACCAATGTCAACAACAGCGGCACAGGTTCGTTGCGGCAAGCAGTTATCAACGCCATGGCAGTCAATGCAGCGACAACAATAACATTCAGAGTTCCAGCAGCCAGTGGCAACATCATAAACCTCACTTCTGAAATCCCGATGCGCGGTGTCTATCGGACAATGACCATCAATGGCTACAATCTGTCAACAGGCACAAACAACATCATCTTGCGCGGTTCAGGCACGCAAAGTATCAACTGCTTCAATGATTCGACGGTCAATTTAACGGTATATGGGCTTCAATTTGAGAACTTTTCGTACGCCATCAGAGCCTTTGGCAACAATACTTATTCGACAAACACCATCATCGGCGGCACAGGCACAAATGCCAATGTTTTTATCAAAAACTATGTCGCTATCGGCACAAACGGAGGCACAACTATAACTGGAAACTACATCGGTACGGATAAAAACTTCACCGCAGGCGTGGGCAATACCTACGCTATTTACACCACAACACCTTATTATTCAGATTATAATGGCAATCCCATAACCATTAACAACAATTACATCTGTTCTGCTTATGTCGGCGTTTATCTGAATCCACCCACAGGCAACAATCCCAATCCTTTGCTTTTGATGAACAATAATATTGTTGGCACAAACAACACAACGGCAACAAGAACGGATTTGGCGAACACTTACAGCATTTACATCAACGCCTCAACAGCCAATGCGTTTTTGCAAGGCAACACCATTGCTTACACAACAAATACGCTGGGCATGTCATTTGGTGGCTTTGAATTTTTAAACAATTCTTTTTATTGCAATGCCAAACCCATTACAAACCTAAAAGACGCTTATCCGCAACCCATTATCAGTCAAATTACGCCTAATCAGAGCGGCACTGTCACCATTACAGGCACATCGAACAAGCCTAACGATGTTATTAATATCTTTCAAAAAGATTCATCTGTTTGCACAACCTTACCCTGCCAAGGCTTTTTTTCAGGCACAACAACAACCAATACCAATGGGCAATGGACAATAACGCTGACCCTAAAATCGGGGAAAATAATAACAGCAAACGCCACTTCAAGAGGTACGACCTACACCCCCATCGGGCGCATCGCAGCATACAGCATTGGTTCGTCGTCATTGTTCACGAAGTGTTATACCATCCCTTGTCCAACCGTAAATGTGAGTTTTGTAACAACAAAAAACAATCTTTGCTACGGAAATACCGAAGGAACTGCCCAATTAACCATCAATCCCGTCGGTTCAGGTGGCACATACAGCTATCAAATCATCAATACCAGCAGTAATACGACCGTTGCAAAAGGGGCGATAACAACAACTGCAACAATAGGACAATTAGCCGCAGGAACTTATCAAGCTGTCGTAACAAATACCGCAACGGGATGCAATTACACCTCAAGTACCATAAAAATTACACAGCCCACAGCCCCCCTCAGTACAATATCTTGTAAAGAGATAACACCTGTTTCCTCAACCACGTCTGCCGATGCAGTGGCACAAGTCATTGTGTCGGGTGGCACTTCGCCGTATTCATTAACCATCACAAGACCCACAGGCGCAACATTTACCTTGGGACCCCAAACATCGGGTACTTTTAACATTCCCAACCTTGCGCCCGGCAATTACAACGTCACTGCTTTTGATACCAATTATACCAATGGCAACCCTCAAACAAGTTGCACGGCAACTTGTGTTTTTACCATAAATACTGCTAATTGTTCGGCACTAAAGATGAGTATTAAAGCCACAAACAATGTCCTTTGTCATGGTAATGCAACAGGTAGTTTGGTTATAAAATATGCCGATTTAGCGAATAATTTACCCTTGACATTGACCGCAAGCAATGGTTTTTCTCAAACCATAACCGCATTTTCAAGCGATTCAACGGCTTTGATACCCAATTTAAAGGTAGGTGCTTATACCATTACGCTTAGAAATAAGTTGAATTGTTTAACTACAATAAGCGCAACGATAACCGAACCACCTGCATTAACCGTCACTTGCGATTCCATTGTCAATGCCAAAAGGGTAGGAGAGGCAAGCGGTCGGGCAAGCGTCACTTTGCGCGGCGGACAAGCCCGTTATACACTCGTCATTTCAGGTGCAGAAAATCGGACTTACAACAGCACAACGCCTACGCAAATCCCCGTTGACAGCTTAAATAAAGGCAATTATATCGCTACAGTTTATGACAACTATCAATGTTTTGACACTTGCCAATTTACCATAAATGAACCAATATGCACAGGTTTTGCCGTTCGATTTACAGCTGATTCTATCCGTTGTTTTGGCGAAAAGAATGGACGTATTGTCTTGTCAACGGCAAACGGGGTAAGTCCTTACACCTACGCATGGAGCAATACAGCCATTGGCAATCAAGCCATTGCACATGATTTAGATATGGGCACTTACAAAGCCACCGTCACCGATGATAGAAACTGTAAAGACAGTATAACAGCCACAATCAGCACCCCCTCAGTATTGGTGACAAATATTAACAAAACAGATGTCGCCGCAGTTGGTGGTTCAAATGGCAACATAAATGTGACTGTTTCAGGCGGCACACCGAGCTATTTTGTCGAGCTTACACTGAATAATACAACGATTCCATTGACCACACAAACAAACAACACGTTCACTTTCAACAACTTATCAAAAGGTACATACATCGCTTCCTCGACTGATGCACATGGCTGTTCAAAAACAGATACCATACGCATCAATGACCCCAATTGCAATTTTATCATCAATGCACAAGCTGATTCAGTCAGTTGTTACGGTGGCAACAATGGGCGGGTTTCGATAATGCACAATGCCATAGGTATTAGCGTAAATTATGTATGGAGTCAAGCAAATATTGGCAATACAGCCACTGCAACTGCCTTACGTTCTGGCATTTACAGCGTTACGGCAACGACCATTCAAAACTGTTCTGATACTTTGAGCATCGAGGTTTTTCAGCC
>JAYTMI010000726.1:0-4525 GCA_043728625.1 Saprospiraceae bacterium
GTAAGACATTCACGGTAAATAACAGTATCATCTACGCCGAAAGATTTTCATCAAGGACAGAATGTGTATCAAATCCTTTGCTTTGAAATATCGCAGTGAGATTTGGGCTAAAGTTTTCATCTAATTTTAGTTTCGGTTTTGACATATTAAGCAGCGTTTGCAAAATTAATTTCGACGAAGTTTTCATGGCTCATAGCTGCACCGTAAGCTAAACATGCTAATATATCCTCACGCTTTAATTGAGGATAACTTTCCAAAACACCTTCTATATTTTCGCCCGAAGCCAAAAAATCTAAGATTAAAGATACCCAAATACGTGTACCTTTGATACAAGGTTTTCCAAAACAAATGTTTGGATTGACTGAAATGCGCTCTAACAATTGGTTCTTTTCCATAAAATTTATTTTTTACAAAATTAACCCTTTTTGAGCTTTGTTTGGCAATTTTAGTCTTAAAATTTGAAAATAAGATATGAAAGTAGGCATAATCGGTTCTGGTTCAATGGGCAGCGGCATCGCGCAAGTGGCAGCAATGGCAGGTTGCGAAGTGCGCATATATGATGCGGATACCTTCGCTTTGGAACGTGGACGGCAGTTGATTGCTAAAAATTTATTACGCAGTCTTGAAAAAGGACGTTTGACAAAAGACGAAGCGGCAGACATTTTAAACCGCCTAAAACCTGCCGAAAGGCTGTCAAGTCTCGCCAATTCTGACCTCATCATCGAAGCTGTTATTGAGGATTTAGACATCAAAAAGTCCATTTTTACGGAGTTGGAATTAGACGTTTCTGATACGTGTATTTTGGCGACAAATACCTCGTCGTTGTCCATCACGTCTATTGCAGCGGCTTGCCAAAAACCAGAACGGGTCATTGGCATTCACTTTTTTAATCCTGCACCGTTGATGCCTTTGGTTGAAATCATTCCTGCCCTTCAAACCGACCCCTCAGTAATCAGCCGTTCAAAACGTATCATAGACGATTGGGACAAAACAACGGTTTTGGCAAAAGACACGCCTGGCTTTATCGTCAATCGCGTTGCCCGACCTTTTTACGGCGAGGCGTTGCGCATTTTTGAAGAAGGTATAGCTGATATAGAAACAATTGACCGCAGTTTGAAGGAAATAGGCGGTTTTCGCATGGGTGCATTCGAGTTAATGGACTTTATTGGACACGATGTCAACTATGCCGTAACGGAATCCGTTTGGCGTTCCATGTTTTTTGACTCTCGTTATAAGCCGTCTTTTACCCAAAAATGCCTTGTTGAAGCGGGTTTTTTAGGGCGAAAAACAGGACGTGGATTTTATAATTATGAAAATACACCCCCTCAGTATGAAAGCGATTTTGACGAAAATTTGGGTCAAAAAATCGTTCACCGCATCGTCGCTATGCTCATTAATGAAGCCGCAGATGCTTTGTTTTGGCAAATAGCCAGTCGTGATGATATTGATTTGGCAATGAAACGCGGGGTGAATTATCCAAAAGGATTGTTGCAATGGGCAGATGAAATGGACATCCGAAATGTGGTCAAAACGCTCGACGATTTGTATAATACCTATCGAGAAGACCGTTATCGGTGTTCCCCGCTTTTGAGAAAAATGGCTGAAAACAATGAAAACTTCTACGAAAAATGACCAAACCACAACAAGTTTTAGAAAAAATGCTTAAAAACGACGCTTTCAGCCGTTGGCTCGGCTTGGTCGTTGACGATATTACTGAGGGGTATTGCCGATTACATTATACCATCAAACCTGATATGTTGAATGGTTTTGGTATCATTCACGGCGGTGTGGTGTTTTCGGCAGCCGATTCAGCCTTTGCTTTTGCGTGCAATTCGCATGGACATGTCGCATTGGCATTGGATGTGTCTATCACTTTTACGAAGTCCGCTAATGAAGGCGATGTATTGACTGTTGAAGCCAAAGAAGTGCATTTAGGCAATAAAGTAAGCGTTTACGATATTATTACAAAGAATGAGAAAGGTGATATTGTCGCCATTTTCAAAGGAACAGCTTATCGGACAACGGAAGATGTTATGACGTTTCGTGACACGATTAAACCTTTGTTGAAGAAACATGATTGAAGCTTTATTTGAGGTTTTAGCATACATCATTTTTGAGGTTATCGCTTTATCAATTATTGAATTCCTTTTGAAACCCGTATTTAGGTTTCTAAAACTGCCAATTGTAGATGAAACCTTCAATATATTGGCTAAAATTTTAGGATTCGTTTTGATAGGGTTGATTATTTGGGGATTTTTCCAATACTTTATTCATTAACAATATCCATTCGAAATAATTTTAAACCTTCTTGTTATTCGTACCACAGATATGTCTCGCTTGGTGAATTTCTATAAACTTTTAGGTCTCGAATTTGATTACCATAAACATGAGCAAGGCGTTTATCACTATGCAACAAAAATAGGTGAAACTGTTTTTGAAATATATCCTTTATTGAAAAACCAAACAGAAGCCGATATGTCAACAAGGTTAGGCTTTAAAATTGGCAATTTTGAAGAAAAAATAGGGCTTTTGAACGAATTTGTAGTCTCAAAACCGATGGAAACGGAATTCGGAATTTGTGCAATTTTAGAAGACCCTGATGGGCGAAAAGTTGAAATTTATGAAGATTCGTTTAAAAAAGACTAATTATGACTAATACTTCAGATGAACAAATATCATTTTAAAAAGAAAAACGTAGTTTTGTAAAAACAAAAAGACTATGAAATCAATGAAAGCCAAAGATGTTATGCGCCTAATTGAGAAGGATGGTTGGTATTTAGTGCGACAAAAAGGAAGCCATCGACAATATAAACATCTTAAAAAAAAAGGATTGGTCACTATTGCAGTTCATAAATTATCTGATGAAATTGCAGTTGGAACGCTAAAAAGTATTTTAAAACAAGCTCAAATTGATATAGAAGAATGAAAAAATACGTCGTTATTTTTGAGAAAACCACTACGGGCTATAGTGCTTATGTTCCCGATTTGCCAGGCTGCATTGCTACTGGCAAAACAAAACCCATGGTTGAAAAAAATATTTATGAAGCTATACTTTTCCATTTAGAAGGTTTAGCTGAAGAAGGTGAAGACGCACCTTTGAGTATTAGCGAAGCGGAAACATTGGTTTTTGCAGCCTAATTTATATGCAACTATAAAACTGCTCAAACCGATAAATTTGGTTTGGGCAGTTTTACTTTAAATAGGTAACAATCAATAGGATATGACCAAATTACAAAACTACGCCCTCGGTAAATGGCATCTCCCAACGGGTTCGGAGACCCCTCAGTATAACGCCCTCAACAGCAACTTGGTAAGCGTTGCAGGTGACTTTTCGGACTATGACGCAATGTGCGATTATGCTCGCAATGTAGGCGGAAAAGTCTTGCGCCAAATGACCTTTTTTGAACGTGGCTTGATGCTCAAAAAACTCGCTTTGTACTTGACGGAACGAAAACCACACTACTATAAGGTGTCGGCACTCACTGGCGCAACAAAAATGGATTCGTGGATTGATATAGACGGCGGCATCGGCAATTTATTTGCTTATGCGAGTTTGCGGCGACTGTTGGGTAATGAGACTTTTTATGTGGACGGTGCGGCTGCAAAATTAGGGAAAGAAGGCACGTTCATCGGTCAACACGTCGGTGTACCGAAACAAGGCGTAGCGATTCACATCAACGCCTTCAATTTTCCTGTGTGGGGAATGTTGGAAAAATGTGCGGTCAATTGGCTTGCGGGTGTCCCTGCCATTGTAAAAGCCTCTGAAATCACGTCTTTTGTAACGGAATCGGTTGTTAGAGACATCGTTGCAAGCAATATTTTGCCCGATGGTGCACTGCAATTTATCGGTGGACGTGGGCATGGCATCTTGGATTTTGTGACCATGCAAGACGTTGTGACCTTTACCGGCTCGGCTTCGACGGGCAAATTACTGAGGGGTCTGCCACGCATCAATGACCTTTCTGTACCTTTTACGATGGAAGCAGATTCGCTCAATGCCATGATTTTAGGGGAAGACATTACGCCTGATATGCCTGAATTTGATATTTTTATAAAAAATGTACGCAATGAAATGGTCATCAAAACAGGGCAAAAATGTACGGCTGTGCGGCGTATTATTGTTCCATCCAAAATATTGGAAGATGTGCAAATTGCTCTCGGTATTGAATTACAAAAAGTGACGATTGGCGACCCCTCAGTAAAAGGCGTTCGCATGGGTGCTTTGGTCAATCAAACGCAACGGCAACGGGTGCATGAGAATATCAAAAAACTGCTGCAAGTTTCCTCTATCGTCGTCGGCAATTTAGAAAAATTTGAAGTCGTTGGCGCTGATAAAATAGACGGTGCATTTTTACCGCCTATCCTTTTATTGAATGAAAAACCGTTTAACAATACAGAAAGCCATGAAATTGAACCGTTTGGACCTGTTGCAACGCTGATGCCTTACAATAATTTGGACGAAGCGATTGCTTTGGCGAACAAAGGTAAGGGTTCTTTGGTCTCTACAATTTGCAGTTATGCCCCC
>JAYTMI010000727.1:0-4012 GCA_043728625.1 Saprospiraceae bacterium
TGAAGATGTTCAAGCGATTGCAAAATATGTGTTGCGCCACCGTATTGTTCCGAATTACAAAGCAGAAGCGGAAGGTATGACGGCGGATAAAATCATTGAAAGTTTGTTTTAATTTTTGAGATTTTAGGATAAAAAATAAAAAGACGATAAGACCTTTTGTGGTGTCTTGTCGTCTTTTTGTTTTATCAATCAAAATACTATGAATATGGCTACATTTTAGACGCTCGTATATATTCAGCGATAATGCTTTCAACTCGTTCTATCGTTAAATCAAGTAAATTAGCAATCATATCGGGGGCAATATCTTTTTGCCAAAGTTTGATAACACTTTTTTCAAGTCTTTTTTCAAGTCTTTTTTCAAGTCCTTTTTCAGTGCCTTTCAGATAAAGGCTGTCTGTCTCAATATCATAATGTATAGGCATTTCTTCTGTAATTTTAATTGTTAAATTTTCAATTTTTCTAAGCCGAGATAACATCACCAATTGGTTGATATACTTTTTTAAAACGCGTTTGTTTTTGACGAGTTTTTTTAGGTTTGTTACAATTTTTCGTAAAATCGTCTCTGCCTCTTCTGGTTGATAATCTGATAAAACGGCTGTTAAAACCACTTCTGGTATTTGAGAACTCAATAAGGCGTTTGTATTTAAACCGCGAATATTAATCAAAACGTTCTTCCACTAATGGTCTAAAAATCTTTTCAATGATTTCTTTAAATATTTTATCAAAGACATTACCTTCTTTTTTAAGCGGTTTTGTCGAAGGTTTTGGGCTTTTATTTATGTGCAGGCGGGTTTGTTTTTTGGTCATTTTGATAAGTTGGTTTTCTTATGAGTATGATTTTGAAATGTTTGTCCGTACAAAAATAGGTGTTTTATGCCTATTTTACAATAGTTTGCTTAAAAATACTGCGGGGTAGAAAATGCGAAATCAATGAATTTCCTTCAAAAGCACAAACTCCACCGTCTTCACATCACTTTCTATAATCGTCCGCTTACGTTGAAATGCAGCAATCCAACCTGTTGTTAAATTAAAAGAACAAAAGTCTTCATCAAACAAATAATCATCAAAAACGGCTTCATTGAGCTGCGAAACGGCTTGTGTCGTTACCGATAATTTTGAAGGACTTGAACCACTCATCACATTCATATAATGCATGGCTTGTTGTTTTATGGCTGTTAAATCAGGCTCAACGGTGTGCTTAAGATACGCAAATCCGCTTTTGCGTTTTGCTAAAAGTGTCGCATGAGCGCGGATAGGTGCGCCTGTTGGATTGAACAAATTAGGTAAGACAGTTTTATATTTTTCAAGACTGTCCACCGTAAAAGTATTATTATAAAACTGATGAATGAGGACAAGTTCTTGAAAAAAGCTATTCGTCAGATAGCTATCAGAAGTCATAAACTGCCGCATCTCGCCAACCGACTTCGATACTGAGGGGTTCGATGCGGCAACAGCCGTCAGGTTATCGAAGATGTGGTAAAAAGACTGTTGCACTTCACGCATATTTGTAATGCCTTGAAAATCACCGTTTTGTCCAATTACATAACGCACGTCAATCGGTTCAGGACTGCCAAACGTATTTTCATAACGTGCTGAGATAATAGAGCCTTTTGGCGTGGTTTCTAAAACCGTCATAGTGACAATTTGACGACTTTCGTTTTCGATGGATTGTTTATCGCCTCGAAAAATCTGTTTGCCTTTGGTCAATTCAAAACGGCGCGCTTCGCCTTTTTCCCATTTAGGAACAAGGAAAAAAGATGCTTTTTGAGCAAAAACAGGAAAAGTTGAAGTAAAAAAAAGGAGGATGAACAGGGATTTTGTAAATGAAAAGTTCATTATGGGTTTTGAATTTTTAATAAATAGACATGGGAAAAGATGAAAGGCTCAACCGAAAAGTTTATCGGCTGAACCTTAGTAGCTCGAAATTTCGTGCCAAAATAAGATATTTAGTTGCCTTCCCCTTCTCGCAATCCATTCTTCGGGATATCCTTTGGCTCTGTACAGTTCTGCTTGGCGTTCTGTCAATAGTTCAGGGTCTTCCGTTTCTTGGATGCGTTCCGTTCCGACCTTTGCCAGCCACAATTTTAACGGCTCGGCTTTGGGTGAAGGAACAGACATGACGATTCGAAGCACCCCCTCAGTATTGGCGCAATCCGTTGAACGATTTCGACCATCCGTAGCCTTTAATTTCAACTACACGCAAACTTCGTGCAGTTGCTTTTCTCGACGTTTTAGGTCTGACCAATAATTTCTGGGTATTGGCGAATCCGACAAAACTTCAATGATATCAACAACGGAAAAATACCATTGGTCATCGTGCCATATTTTTCTAAGCTCTTTTCCCTCAAAAGGAATCAATTCGTGTTTCATTTGAATATTTTTTATAAATGATTCAATGAATCGTGAAGTCAGATTATTTGCCCAATTCAACCGCCCGATTGTAGGCTGCCACAGCGCCATCAATAATATCTTGATGCAACGTATTGGTTTTGAACGAGTTAATTGCCGCTTCGGTCGTACCGCCACGAGACGATACGCGCAAAATCCAATCCGCACAAGACAAATTTGACTTATTGTAAAGGTCAACCGCCCCTGTAAATGTCTGAACCACAAGCAATTCTGCTTCGGATTCCGAAAAACCCATTTGACGTGCCGCTTGCATCATGGCATCCATGAAATAATAAACATAAGCAGGTCCAGAGCCTGAAATAGCTGTCGTTGCATCAATCATATTTTCGTTTTCGACATAAACCGTCTTGCCTGTTGTCGCTAAAAGGTTTTGAACCATGACCAATTCGAGGCGTGTGACATCGTCTGCGGAAGTAAAAGCCGTCATGCCTTGACCGATTTGAGCAGGTAAATTAGGCATCGCTCGAATGACCTTTTTGACACCCAAAGCCTCTTGTATGTTTTTGATTTTAACACCTGCCATGATGGTCAAAAATACTTGGTCGGGTGTAGTGGCTTCTTTTAATTTAGCAAAAAGAGCCGCAGAATCCTGTGGTTTAACCGCTAAAATGATGACATCTGCCTTAGAAATGCAGTCTTTCGCATCGAGATAAACCGTACCGAGATTGAGCTTCCGCAACTCTGTCGCTTTATCTGCCAGATGCTCTAAAATCATCAATTGTTCGCGAGATGTTACATGAGAACGGAGGAAGGCTTGGGCGTAGGTCAAACCCATATTGCCGCCGCCGATGATGAGGATATTCATAAATTAATTGATAATTGATAGTTGATAGTTAATAATGGATAGTTGATAATAGAATTATCCACTATCCATTATCAACTATCCACTACGGCAAAAGTACGTTGCTTCTTTGGGAAAGTTGGGTTTTGGGATAAAAAACTACCCCCTCAGTATCATTTACCGTTTGACCGAAATGGGAAAGATTAAAAATTTGTTTCTTTGCATTTCACATTCAATCAAAAAAAGGGACTTTATAAATATGGTGAATCTCAGCGAATCAGTAAAAAAACGGACTTACGATGCTATTGTCATAGGCTCCGGTATCAGCGGTGGTTGGGCGGCAAAAGAATTGACGAAAAGAGGGCTTAAAACATTGATACTCGACCGTGGTAAACCCTTAGAACACATTACAGGTTATGGTCAAGCCAACCTCGACCCGTGGACTTATGAACACAGAGAGGAAAGGACGCTTGTTGAGGAAAAAGAATACTATATCCAAGCGAGAAAGCCCTATTTTTCGGAGCGGACTAAGGACTATTGGTTCAAAGACATTGATGCGCCTTATACTGAAACCAAGCGTTTTGACTGGTTTCGACCTAATATTATCGGCGGAAAATCCATTTTGTGGGGCAGACAATGTTATCGTTTGAGCGATACAGATTTTGAAGCCAACATCCGCGAAGGGGTAGGAGCGGACTGGCCAATTCGTTACGCGGATATAGAAAAATGGTATGACTATGTTGAAAAATTTGTTGGCATCTCGGGTGAAAATTTGGGTTTATCGCATTTTCCAGACCAGCAACTTCAACCGTCTATGGATAT
>JAYTMI010000728.1:0-2044 GCA_043728625.1 Saprospiraceae bacterium
CGACAGACATGAGTGGTAATTATACCTTCGGAGCGCTGTCGCCTTCAACGTCTTATTATGCTGTTTTTGGGAATGGTCAATTTGCTAATGACGTTCTAAACGTCAATGGTAAAAGCCACAACCTAACATTGGCAAATACGGGTGCTGAAGCCACTGACTCTGATGCGCAATTAGGCGGTGCATCACCTGCTTGTGCCAATGGGAAACCTTATATTTCCTTTACAACGAATGCTTCTGGTTGCGTGGACGGTCTTTTGGATGCCGGTTTTGTCAAACTCGATTTTCAAATTGACAGTATCGTTTTGACACATGAAATCTGTGGGGGCAATCGAGATGGCATGATAACGCTTAATTTGTCAAATATCGAAGGCGGTTTTTCAACCACAATAACAGGCAGTACACCAATGACGAATGTGACAACCTATAAGAATCTGTCACCAGGAACTTATGATGTTGAAATTCGCTCATTTGCACCTGTTTGTAATACTTTTTACAAAACAACAATCATTATTAACCCAGGTCCAGTAATTGCTGCGCCAACCGTAACAGACGATAGGGTTTGCCGCTACGAAACGAATTCTCAAAACGGGGGTTTAACAGCTACTTGCGCCCCTTGTATTGGGAATGCAATCTCATCAGTTACATGGTGGACAGCACAAACAGGTGGTAGCAAAGTCTATACGGGTAGTCCCTTTAATCCCGTTACCCAAAACTTGATAAGTACATCTGTTGTCGGTACAGCCACTTTTTGGGCGCAATGTGAATGCAATAGTTGTGTTAGTCCTCGAACAAGAGCAAATTTTGTGATAAAACCTCGTCCGGAGCCAACTGTTACGGGTGAAACGTTGCCTTGTCCGATTGCAACTCAAACTTACACGACCCCCTCAGTAATAGGTAGTACTTATGTATGGTCTTTGCCTGATGGTGGCGGCACAATTGTATCAACCAATAATAATGCGGCGACCATTGTCTGGAATAATACACCCGGCGGTGGTCCATATAGAGTGCGCGTCGTTGAGACCAACAAAGACGCTTGTAGCCATACAAATGACTTAAAAGTATCTATCAAAGAAATAAATTTCTCTTGCATCGGCAGCATAAATGCGACAATTGACAATCAATGTCGGTTCATTCTGAACGATTATACACTTCTTAAAAGAAGTTATATAGGCTCATCAACCTATACTTTTCAGTTAAAAACAGTGACTGGACAGATATTAGAAGAAGGCATCGGTCAAGCCTTTGTAGATGGTATAGGTGTTAATGGTAATCCTTATGTTTATGCAGGGAAACAGTTTATTTACAGTATTACAGAGCCTTGTACAGGGCACATATGCTGGGGTGAAATCAATTTTAAAGATGAAACACCGCCAACAATTACCTGCCCGAGCGATATAACGCTGTCTTGTGTTCAAGTCGTTGATGGCTTCTCACCACTACCAGCTGTTTCAGGGAATCCAACGGTTTTTGACTGTTCAAAAACGGATATAAGTTATACCGATATTGCCCGCGAAGCCAATTGTTTGCAACCATTCACAGTATTGCCTTCAGATTTGGCAGCCATGAAAACGGCTAGTTTTCCGACGACAGGTGATGTGGTTAAAATTATTCTAAGAACTTTTATCGTAAAAGACATAGGTGGCAGCACTGCAACCTGTAAACAGTATATTTTTATTAGAAAAAGCAACCTTCAAAACATCATTTGTCCAAAAGATTTTTCACTAGACTGTCGCAACTACAACGGTGATGCTTCAATTGCCCCCAATATAACGGGCGTTCCATTGTTCGATGTGGACGGCGATGCCAATACAGTTTTTGACCGGTTCCCAGTCGGGACAGGTGCCTGTAAGATATATGTGACTTATAGGGATGAAAAAATTCAATTATGCGCCAATAGTTTTAAAAACGTAAGAACGTGGAGCCTATTTGACCCTTGTGCGTTGGATAATCCACAAACAATCGCTGACGAAAGGCAGAAAGTTTGTTCACAAATTATCTTAGTGACGGACAAAACGCCCCCCTCAGTATCGGCATCATTTACACA
>JAYTMI010000729.1:0-2817 GCA_043728625.1 Saprospiraceae bacterium
TGTGTAAAAATTTTAAGAAAATGAGGGATTATTCGACAAATCGTTATATTTAAAGACATACCTTACTATACAAACGGTTGGGTTAAGAATCATAAAAGATACCTTTGCCTCCGAAATAAATCACCAATTTTAATCGCTTCCGCAACCACATCATGGCCACTTCATCACCTTACGTCACTTTACTATTTCTCGTTTTCTCAATAACGCTTTTTGGGCAACATAGCACCCACAAACCTGCTGAGCCACCTAATATTCACATCAAAAAAGCCCTTGCCAAAATAACGCTCGACGGCAAATTAGACGAAACAGATTGGCAACGTGCCGAACTCAGCAGCCCTTTTTGGGAAAGTATTCCTTATGACACTTCGTTGGCAATCACAAAGACAGAAGTACGTATCACTTTCGATGACAACAACTTATACATCGGAGCAAAGTGTTATCAGAAAAAAAGCAGTTATATCGTTCAGTCGTTGCGCCGTGATTTTCCGCCAGGCTCAACCGATTTGTTTGGGCTTATTTTAGACCCCTTTAACGACAGACAAAATGGTTTCAGTTTTGTCATCAGTCCTATGGGCGTTCAGCGCGAAGGTTTGATATCGAATGGTAATGATTTTACCACTGACTGGGACAACAAATGGTTTTCGGAAGTTCAAAACGAACCCGATTATTTCACCGTTGAAATGGCTATTCCTTTCAAAACCCTGCGTTATAAGACTCTTGACGGTGTCACAAATGAATGGCGCGCCAATTTTTTTCGCTACGACCAAAGCCGTGCGCAAGCAGAACGCTCAACTTGGGCAGCTTTGCCGCGTTTTACGAGTGGCAACAACGTCGCTTTTACGGGCAAAATAATTTGGGACGATGCCCCACCAAAGCCTGCGAGCCGCAATGTATCGTTCATTCCTTACTTGCTCGGCTCGACTTCAAAGGACATTGTGGCGAAAACACCCAGTCATACTGAGGGGGGCGTTGGCTTCGATGCAAAGGTAGCGATTACCTCTTCTTTGAATTTGGATTTGACGGCAAACCCCGATTTTGCACAAGTAGAAGTGGACAAACAACAAACCAATTTGAGCCGTTTTGAGCTATTTTTCCCTGAAAGACGACAGTTTTTTCTTGAAAACTCTGATTTGTTCGGTGCTTTTGGTTTCGAAAATATCAATCCGTTTTTTTCAAGGCGCATCGGTTTGGCAACCGATTCATTGGGAAATACGGTCAAAGTTCCCATTATCGCAGGAGCACGTTTGACAGGTAAACTCGATAAAAACTGGCGAGTAGGTGTACTCGATATGCAGACTAATGGGCGCAAAGACTTAAAAATTGATGCCTCTAACTTTTTTGCAACGGCTGTTCAGCGCAAAATTTTTACTCGTTCAACTGTCAATTTTTTGTTTGTCAACAAACAGGATTTCAAGACCGATGCAGACGGCAAAAACCTGTGGCAACAAAACCCCAACGATTTCAACCGCATTGTCGGTGTGGACTACAACCTCGCTTCACAAGATGGTCTCTGGCAAGGCAAGGCATTTCTCCATCGTTCACTGACACCGACCCCTCAGTATCAACCTTACGCAGGGGCAGCAGCGATTAAATATAAAAACAATAATTTCAATTTTGGATCAAGTTATGAAACCGTTGGCAGTGGTTATGCAGGAGAGGCGACGGGCTATGTGCCGCGTAAAAACTATTATCGAACCGAGCCTAATATTAATTTTCTTTTTTATCCCCATTCACAACACATCAATTCTTACAGTCTGGGCATGGACGGTGACGTATTTTGGCGACTTTCTGACAACCGTTTGACGGATTACGATTATTCACCTTTGCGTTTTATTCTCGCTTTTCAAAATAATTCGAGTTTGTCCATTGTACCTGTTCGTTGGGATTATACCTATCTTTTCAAGCCTTTTGACCCGACAAATACAGGTGGGCTGACATTGCCACAAGGCTCTGCTTACACTTATCGCAGTACTCGATTCACATACAGCAGCAATCCCCGCCATCTGTTTTCCATCAAAATAGAAGGGCGTTTTGGACAATATTTCAACGGAAAAATACAAGCCGTGAGTTCAACACTAACTTATCGGTGGCAACCGTATGGCTTATTCAGTTTGGATGTGAATTACAACAGAATTAACTTGCCCACAGGCTTTAATGACCGTCAATTACTCCTCATTGGACCCCGTTTCGATTTCTCATTTACACGCAATATCTATTTCACAACGTTTTTACAATACAACAATCAAGTCAATAATGTCAATATGAATGCGCGTTTTCAATGGCGTTTTGCCCCTGTCAGCGACTTATTCATCGTTTATACCAATAATTATTTTGCACAAGACGATACGGCAGCGGGTTATCGGGCGTTTGAATCGAAAAATCGGGCTTTGGTTGTGAAGTGTACTTATTGGTTGAATTTATGAAAGAAGGAAAGGTTCAGGTGTACTTTCAGCACTAAAGTTCATACCAATTACTTTGTTATAAAGTACACGTAAATCTTACACCTATCTCCTCTATAAATTCAAAATCATTTATATATCGTACACCCAGATTGTCACAAACATTAGGGATTTTCACTTTGGTTGAATTTAACGCAGTTACCTTTTCTTCTTTAGTAACGATTACTGCGTTTTCTTTCATAGCATGAGCAATAACCCAAGGGTCAGCTAAAGATCGTTGTCTAGTATTATCTACCAACTGAATATGTAACGGATTAGCAGCATAAATACTTTTCAAACAATTAGCAACTTGTTCATCTATTTTGTATGCGGGAATACTACTACTTTTTAACCATTTAGCTAAATCGTCATCAGTTCT
>JAYTMI010000730.1:0-5362 GCA_043728625.1 Saprospiraceae bacterium
GCCACCGCATAGAAATTCACTTGATTTGGTCAATATGGCAATGGCTGCCAACCAAGAAGGACCTAATTTTAAATTGGACACTGAATGGGACAAAGTAACTCATATCGAGGGTTGGTATTTTAGAAGTGACCACGTGCCTTATGCCCGTTTAGGCATACCCGCCCTCATGTACACGAGCCTTTTACACCCTGATTATCATACACCCCAAGATAATGCGGCTAATATCAACTATCCTAAACTGAAAAAAATGGCAGACTGGATGTACCGAACGGGTTGGAAAGTCGCCAATGGGGATAAGCGACCTGCGGTTGATAAAAACTTTAAATTGGAAAGATGAGTGCCCCCCCTCAGTTGCCACGTTCCTCGCAATGACATTTCACCACTTTTCAAATCCATTCAATCAAAATAAAATGAAAAAGAAACTGCTATTAACCATCACTGCAACCCTTCTCGTTGCTTTTGCTTTCGCACAATACCCTCCAGTATTCAAAGGAAGCATTTATGGACATAATCCCAAAGCTGGGCATTACGCCAATGTGCGTGGCTTTAAAATCTATTATGAAATTTATGGCAAAGGCGAACCTTTGCTTTTAATTCATGGAAATGGCGGTTCGGGCAATAATTTTTCGGGTCAAATACCCTATTTTGCACAGCATTATCAAGTCATTGTTGCGGATAGTCGAGCGCACGGAAAATCCGTTGACCCCACCGATTCATTGAGCTATGAAATGATGGCAGAAGATTTTAATGCCTTGTTGGATTATTTGAAAATCAAATCGTGTAATGTTATTGGTTGGAGCGATGGCGGCAATAATGGTTTGCTTTTAGCCATTCATCATCCTGATAAAGTAAAGAAATTAGCCATAACAGGGGCTAATATTTGGATTGATTCTTCTGCAATAGCTAATGACCTTGTATCGATTGACCCATTGGGAGCTTTGTATAAATTAGAACAAACACCTGAAGTGAAAAACACCATCAACATCACCAAACTTTTGTTGATGTTGCCCAATATTTCACTCCAACAATTGAACGGCATCAAGTGCCCAACGCTTGTCATTGGCGGCGATCACGATGTGATTTTACCCAAACATACCTTATTGATTGCTGAAAACATTCCACAATCTACTTTGTGGATTTTGCCCAATTCAGGGCATTCCACCTTGATTAATTATAAAAATCAATTCAATAGAACGGTGGCGGATTTTTTCAAGAAACCTTATCGGGTGATTAAAGGGATGGATAGACTAAACTAAGTATTTTTACCCCCTCAGTATTTTCAATAAAAACAATCCATTCATCCTTTAAATCTATGTAAAAATGAAAAAGATATTCAGCAAACACTTTCTATCATTGATTATTTTGAGCTTATTCCAATCTCAAAGTATGAATGGACAAACCAAAATTGTAGAAAGCAATACCGCTTCTACCATTTTGAAAAAAAGCGTAAAAATCATGGTGCGTCTGCCTGATACGTATGAGGCATCTAAAAAAACGTACCCAGTTTTATATTTTTTAAATGGAAATGATAAAACGGTGGAGGAGATTGCAGGTATGTCCCAAAAGTTGCATCAAGATAAAAGCACCCCCGAAATGATTGTGGTGGGTATTGATAACAACGGTGACAATTTGGATAGGCTATTGGACAACGCGCAATACGACGCATTCCTGTCGTATATGCAGCGTGAATTGATGCCAATAATTGAAAAAAAATATCGTGTAAACGGTAAAAAAATATTGTATGGCAAATCGCTTTCGGGTTCATTTACCTTGTATGCCTTTTTGACCAAACCGACATTATTCAATGGCTACATCGCTGCCAGCAAGCAATGGTATGAAAAAAACAATGATTATTTCAAGGGATTAGCCAATAAAATAGGGCAAAATAGAGAAAGTTTCAAAGGCAGAAAAATCTTCTTGGCTACTTTGAATGGGGCATATAACAATAATAATATTCCGGAAGTAGATAAACAAATGACGGAATTTTCAAAGTTATTGAGTACTAAATCAGGCAATACTGTTGCCAGCAAATATCAAGCTTTTGATGATTGGGGAATAGAGCCACAGCCCGGTTTTAACGAAGGTCTGTTGTTTGTTTCTAAAACGGAAAACTCTACCCAATCAAAACCCGCTAAACTCACCATGTCGCAAACCGCCAAAGGCAAATGGGTGATTATGGACAGTAAAAAAACGACCCTTTACGAAGTATTTCCTTACGACAATGGACCCGATTATGCCTCCGAGGGTTTGATAAGAATTGTGAAAAATGGTAAAATCGGTTATGCCGATGCCAAGACTTATGCTCTTGTCATTACCCCTCAGTTCGATTGTGCCTTTCCTTTTGAAAATGGCAAAGCGAAGGTCAGTAATGCCTGTAAAACCGTCAAAGAAGGCGAACACAGCATTTGGACAAGCAATGCATGGCAATATGTGGATAAAAAGGGGAAAATAAGGACGCGGTAAACACTTGAGGACACCCCCTCAGTATTTTCTCTGTTTTTTAATCAATAAATCAAATTTTAAAAATGAAAAAACAGTATTCAAAACGATACTAAGCAAAACGCAAATACAGTCATCACAGCTTTTTAAAAGCTACCAATTTTGAACCTGCCATACGCAAACATACGCCTGAAATATATGAAGAGATAAAAGCTAAAACATTTATGTCTCCTCAGTATTTCATCTCTTTTCTCGTTTGACGTGACGTGAAATTTTTGCATCTTTGCGCTTTTATAAGTCTTTAAAAATCAACAAAATGCAACGGTTCAATACCATTCTGCAAAGCATCAACGGCGCAACATCACCCATCGTTATTGCTCTTGTGCCGTTTGACATTGAAGCTGTTTTTGGTGTCAAAAATCGGGTGGATATACGCGGCACAATAGACAGTCATCCGTTTGAGCGTACCCTTTTGCCTTTGGGCGATGGGCGACATTATTTTATGCTCAATGCCAAAATGTTGAAAGCAATCCGTAAGAAAATGGGAGATGAAGTCTATATTGAAATTGAAGAAAAAGAGCATACAGGCTACAAAGAAGTCGAATTACCCGATTATTTCTTAATAGAATTAGAAGAAAATCCCGTTGCAAAAGAACAATATGAATTGAGTAATCCATCTGCAAAACGTTGGGTCGCACAGTTTGTCACAGAGCCCAAAAGTGCCGATGCCAAGGCAAAACGGGTGTTGAAAGCGATTGAAGTATTGGAAAGACACAGCCGAATTCGGATAGAAAAAGAAAAAGCTAAAAAGTAACCCCCTCAGTATAAATCTTTAAAATTTAAGTAAAATGACTAAATTTCTTACATTATTGACGCTTATTTCAATTTTTTGCAGTTGCGAAAAAAACTTAACAACCACTAAAACGCCTGTCTTGATTGCTTATGAAGATACATCAAAATCAGAAGGCTGGGGTTTCAAAGACACAAGCGGTCAAATCGTTATACCACCTCAATACAGTGCTGTTTTTGAAGATTCTTTTATAAACGACATAGCTTTTGTTGTCAAAAAATCAGAAGACAAACAGGATACCGAAAATGGTATCATAGCTATTGACAAACAAAATAAATTTATTTTAAAACCTTTCATATTTGACAACGGACCCGACTATCTTCAAGAAGGGCTTTTCAGATTCACTGAAAACGGTAAAATGGGTTTTGCAGATGTGAATGGTAAAAAAGTCATTAAAGCTAAATATACTTTCGCCGAAGCATTTCAAGAGGGATTTGCCGCATTTTGCGAAGGTTGTAAAAAAGAAAATATGGGCGAACATTGGCGAATGGTCGGCGGCAAATGGGGGTTTATAGATAAAAATGGCAAAGAAATATTGTCAGCCGACTATGAAGAAGTCAGTAATTTTAAGGACGGTGTTGCAGAGGTGACAAAAAAGGGACAAAAAATGCGTATAAATCCAAAAGGTGAAACGATAAAATAATTGTAGCACCGTAGTAGCACGGACTTCAGTCCGTGAATGTATAGCTTCACGAACTAAAGTCCGTGCTACGATGGCGTTCCCGAATTTTTATCGAAATTACCACTCTGAATCTTCGTAAATAGGTGCTTAAACCTCAAAAACTGCATTTCAAACCATTCATAACTCGCTGCCGAAATCAGTAAGGTGAGAACAAAAGTAACGACATAATACACCGTATTTGACCATAAATCATCAAGGTTGGGATTGAAAAAACGAGCTGCATGAAGTCCAAACATGATAGCAATGCCATGCCACATATATATAGAGTAAGAGATTTTACCTAAATAATCAAGCCATCTGAATTCCAAATTAAATAAACTTTTAGGGTTTGCCGCGAGGTTGAGTATCAAAACAATAAAAAACAAAGCGTAAAACTCGTGGTTGGCAAAAGGTACTTCAATACCCAAAAGCATAAGTAAAATAACAACTACTAAGGTCAAAACTTGCGTTAAGGGCAAAAAGAGAGGGCGCAATATTGTCATATTCAAATTGAACAAAAAATAAGCACCAATGCCGCCAATTGCCATACAACTAATGCGTAACAAGGAGAAAAATTTATAAGCCAATGTAATGATTTTTATTTTTAAGGGCGCTTGACTAATATCAGTTGAATGGTCAGAAAAAATATACAAAATATTGGTTATCAATATTATAGAGAAAACAATACTTATTAAAACAACTAAATATCGACGTGACCATTTGACCATCCAAGGCCAAATCAAGTAGAATTGTTCTTCAATGCCAATGCTCCATGATTGGGCGATATAGGGCATATAGTCATATAAATTATAGACCATATTGGGAAACAAGATGCCATAGAAAAAGACTTTTGTACCAAACTTGTAATGCACCCCCTCAGTATAAACAGGAATATCGAAGTAAGAAATATGTGGCAATACAAATAATCCTAAAATGATAATCAAATAATAAAGCGGCCAAATCCGCAACACACGCCGAATGTAAAACGCCTTGACGAACACCGTTCCAAACCGTTCTTTTTCAGCCAATAAAAGGTAGGTTATCAAAAAACCGCTCAAGGTAAAGAACAGAGTAACACCCAATTCACCAATAATTTTGATGAAATGCCACTTATGAAACAGGCTCGGTAAGCCAAAAAATAACTTAATTTGCTCTAAATGATGGATAATAACCACGAAAGCGGCTATAAAACGAAGACCATTAAGACTTGGGAAAAATACCTTAGACGTGCGTGCGCTCATATTATGTTTGCTTTCTCGTTACAAGTATGTTGTAAATTATGACGCAAAAATAAGTAAACTTTTGTTTTCAATCAAATAGTTTAATTTTTCATAGCGAAACTACGGTTTTGGTGTTAGCCAGAATAGATTTTGATGTTGTCATCGTTCGGCATAGATTGAGGTAATCTTTGA
>JAYTMI010000731.1:0-8145 GCA_043728625.1 Saprospiraceae bacterium
CTTTAGTTACTTCATCGGCGACAATACCTTTTCGGATACAAAACCTTTACTCGTTTTAACCACCACCACATAAATGCCTTTTGGCAAATCGGCTATGGAAAATTGCTTGTCTTTTGTGGTTTTTACGACTTGACCGATGGTGTTGACAACTTGAATTGACTCAATAGAGTTATCCGTTTCAATCCAAACTACTCCTTCCCTATTTGAATGTATTTTAGTTGTTTTTCCTTGATTTTTTTCTAAATACACCACTTTTGAATAGTCTGTTTTACCATCTAAGTCATTTATTTTTAGACGATAATAACTCGGCTGTAAAAACTGCTCGTCAAAGGCTTGATATAGGGAGGGGATGTTATTTGCCTTGACTGCGGCAATTTTTTCAAACTTTCGACCATCTGCGCTTTTTTCTATATCGAAGTTTTTAACCCCATTTTCAGTAGCGGTTTGCCAATTTATGAGTGCTTGATTGCCGCTTGATTGAACTTTAAAAGAAACTATTTCAACAGGCAATATTGCCGATAATATTTCAATAACTATACTGGTTGTGTTATAAACCACATTGTAATTAAGACCTGAAATTGCGGGAATGTTAAGGGTCGAAAATTGCCCTATCAAAGCATTGCAAGTCAGTATTTGGTAAGTCAATCCCACAGCGGGTGTAAAGCCCCACGTGACGTTGAGTGTTCCTCCTGAAAGGTTAACGTTACCACTAACTGCCACAACATCAAAACTACCATTGCTTGTGCCGTTAATTTCGCAATAGTATGTGATGTTATTTAAGTTGACATTTCCATTGATGCTCAAAGTTCCAGGGCTTGTACCTGGTCTCAGATTACCTGACAAGTTGAGTGTTTGGGCATTCATTAAACCTAAATTGCCTGCGCCTTTGATATTGGCGTTAGTGCCATTCGTAAATGTTGTACCAGCAATTAGGTTAAGATTGCCATTGACAAATAAATCGTAGTTATTGGTAAAGGTCTGTGCCGTCAAATTGGCATTTGCAGCGCGCAAATTGCTATTGTTGGTTAAGGTACTAACGCCATTTAAAGTCAAATTGCCATCAATATAAAATTCGCTATTATTTGTGATATTACCATTGGTGATATCGACATTACCTAATCGAAATATACCCGTATTAGTAATAAGCCCGTAAGTCGAACTGCTTGATGACATTTGCAGATTTTTCACTGTCGAATGGACGCCTCTAAATATGCCACTATTATTAATACTTGTAGCACTTATATTACCAGTATTCCAATTAAAAACACCAGTATTAAAGACACTAATACTCTTTGCCGTAACATCTGCGTTAAAATTGAGTGTGCTACCCACTTGAAGGTCTTGATTGAAGGTAGGGGGTTGGTAAAAATTGGCAATAGAACTAAGGTTCGCTATTTGATTAAAGACAACGGGCTGATTAAAATTAGCTGTCCCTGTTGATGTCAAGACGAAAGCATAAGTAAAAGTTCGGGCTGTATTGACGTTTAATGTACCTACATTACGCATGTTTAAAAACGTCAAAACACCTGTTGAATTGATGTTGAAGATGCCCGTCGCTTGATTGACGGGCGACACCAAAGTTAAGCCTCCTGTATTCCAATTTATTGTTCCATGATTGGTAACAGTACCCGTAAAATTTATGAAGCCTAAATGATTAAAGTTTACAACTGCCGTTGACGTAAATGTTATATTACCATAAATATCAAGCGCCTGCACTGTACCAGTGCTTTGTGCCGTAAATGAGCCAGATAGGGTTGCGCCTTGATTAAAAGCAATAGAAGCATACTTTATGATAAAATTTACACTTGTCGTAACAGGTGCTTGAAATAAAAGATAACAGCCATCGCCTACGTTAAGTGTACCGTTACCTGTCAGTTGACCGCTTGTGAATACGAAAGAGCCTGTATTACCAAAAAATTCGAGGGCAGCACCCGTAGCGATATTTAACGTCCCACCTATATTATTGAATCGGGAGAAAATAAAAACCTTATTCTGCACAATATTCATCGTACCCCTATTGACCCAACCTTGCGTAGATAAGTCATTAAAAGACAAATTAATAGAAGTGAACTGAGGGGATAAAAAATTAACAATACCTGATGTATTATTGGTAAAACGTTTACCTGAAAAAAAACCGTATGCCCTAATATTGACAGTGCCATTATTAATAAATTCGCCTTCTATACTAAGTGAATTATCAGTTTCGTCGGTAGCTGACAGATTTGCCGTGCCATTATTCGTCAATATGCGATAAGCAGTACGCCGTGAGGGATAATTGGGTTCAAGTTCTAACCTACCGCTATTTGCTATTGTCAAATTAAGGTTCATCGAGCCACTCCGCCAAAGCATTATACCGTTAATGGTCAAGGTATTAACATTAACATCCCCCTCGTAAATGAGTTGGGAGCCTACAAAAGTCAAATTATTAACCGTTACAGGCACATTCACACGGACAACTCCAGTGAAAACCAAGTTTAAAGTAACATTGTCATTCGCCGTCGGCACCTGCCCACAATCCCAATTCGATGGGTCATTCCAAAGGTTAGCTGTCCCGCTTGTTGGACCAATCCATAGGCAATCAATCGCATAAGTAGTTTGGCTAAAAACCAATAAAATACTGAGGGGTACGATTTTGAGTAAATTCCTGTTTTTCATAAGCTAATTGTTTTTTGATGAGAAAAAATATTGAAATAATGGAGGTGCCATCCTTTATAAGATATGCTCCATCCTCTATAAGATAAGCGTCATCCTCTATAAGATAAGCGTCATCCTTTATAAGATAAGCGTCATCCTTTATAAGATGTGCGTCATCTTCTATAAGATATGTGCCCTCCTTTATAAGATATGCGCCATCTTCTATAAGATATGCGTCATCCTCTATAAGATAAGCGTCATCCTCTATAAGATGAGCGTCATCCTCTATAAGATATGCGTCATCTTCTATAAGATATGTGTCATCTTCTATAAGATAATAGCTATTTGGTTTTTTGGGACAACCAAACAATAGTCATTCAGAGGGTTTTCTGAAAGGTTAATACTCGGTTTACACCAAATCTTAGCTGATTCTTAAATAGATACCCCGTCAGTATTCAAGGCATTTATTGCAAAACGGCTTTATCTTCCTTCGACACCAACAGGCCACTCCAAGCGGTCACAACGACGAGTAAAAGCACCGTCAACCAAGCCATATTGTTTTGAACGCCTTGAAAAATCGCTCTAAGGTGAATAATTGTCACCAACACACCTGTCACGCAGGTCGCCAGCAGGAAGGCATACCGCGCCAACGAGGGTTGTGCATGGCGCATGAGATATGCCGCAATACCCAAACCCGTGAGTGCTGTGCCATAAGAGCGTGCAACAAAATCGAAGACATCCGTCACATCGGTTTTTTGAACAGCATAAGTATCAATCATCATTTGGGGCATTAACAAAAGACCGATGCCAAAACTGGCATTGAGTAGTGATTGATAAATGAAAAAGTTTTTCGTTGTCATGATTTTGATTTTTAAAATTATTAAGAAATAGTAATTGATACTGAGGGGGTCAGTATTTCGACCGAATCGGTGGTGTGGCATCTTTAAAATCTGCTAAAGCTGCTGTATTAATTATTTTCCATTGACCATTTATTTTTTCTAAAATTTTAATAACGGTTACATCAACATTTGACTTAGCTTGGTCATTGACCCAATGCTCATCAAAATTCACGATCGCAATGTTGCCCTTGAATTGAAAGCTCCAATTATTTCTTAGGGCACTATTGGTAGGCACTTTTTGGCTGTTTTCAGGTTTAAAACTTTTAAACCAAGGCAAACTTTGAGCAAATGTCTTCAAAGCGTCAGCTCCCCTAAATGTCAGCACATCACCTGGCTCCATACCATTCGTGACTGTCCAAAGAATTGTAGGTTCAGATTTATAAGTATTCATAAAAGCATCAATATTGCCTTGTGTAAAGGCTATTCCTTCGTCTAAAACGACCTTTTTAATGGCTTCTTCTTCAAGATTGGGTGTGCCATATTCGGTATGTGCAAAATCCCAAACACTACTTTGAGTGGATATTTTCCATTGTCCATTTACTTTTTCCAAAACACGGAGTTCTCTTGATTTGATTTTAGCACCTGTTTTCACCATAACATTATACTCATCATAACTAATCGAAGCCATATTCCCATTGATTCGGAAAAGCCAATTGTCGCAATTGGTCACTTGCATTTCCGATTGAGGACTGGCTTCCATCCAACTTTTCATGCCTTTCGATATTTTTTGAAAATCACTTGTTGCCCTCATCGAGCCAGGGTTGTTATTGGGTGTGATGATAGTTGAAGTCGTTGGGGCATCTATATAACTATCTGCCCAAGCCTTAAAATCGCGTTTGCAATAAGCATCGGTTGCACCAGTAACGACCTTTTTAATGGCTTCTTCCTCATTTACTGAGGGGGTCTGTGCAGAAAGACTGATTATAAAAAGAGTAAAAATCAAGAGTAAAAAACAGTTTTTCATAATGATGAATTTTTAAAAGTGAATAAAATAAAAAGTTCATTTGGTTTTTTGGGCAAACCAATAACTGTCCTTCAGCGGGTCGTCTGAAAGAGGTGTGCTTGGTTTACACCAAATCATAGCTGTTTTCGGATTAAACCGTTTTAAGCAGCTTCTACTTCGTCAGTGATAAGCGTTTTGATTTGTGCCGCCATTTCTGCCGTCACTGTAACACCGTGAACATCAAGGGCGTGTTGTGATGCTTGCGCCAACACTTCTTCTTCTGAATCGGCGCGAACAACGGCAGGGCAATCGAATCCCGCATCGCAGCAGTTTAATTTTTTCATGATTGTTAAGTTTTACAATTGATTTTATACTGTTTTATTGAACTTAATACGTAAACATACGGTCACTGTCAAGCGACAATCGAAGCAAGACCGTCGGCAAGGCAAACTCGGCAGGTTTTCCTTTTATGTCTGCTTCGGTCATGCCTCTTGCTTTGCTGGAGTTTCCCGATAAGTAGAAATGACCATTACTTTTTACAATCGCCTCATAATGCTCACGAAGTTTTCCTGTTCCTAAGCCTGTCAAGGTATTCAAGACGGTATCTTGTAACAGCTTTACAGCATCACCTGCCAAGAAAATATCCACTGTATGCCCTTCTGCAAGTGCTGTTTTGGCAACCAAAAAGCCGAGTGCTGCCCGTGTGGGATTTTCAGGTCCTTGTGTGATGTGTATGAGGATTTTACTCTTCTTTGCACTGTTTACTGAGGGGGTCTGCCCCGAAAGTTCAACAAATGAACATAGCATAAAACAACATAAAAGGATGGAATTCATAATGGTTTGTTTTACTGGTGAATAAATTAAAAAGGACATTTGGTTTTTTGGGGCAACCAAAAGGATATTCTTTTGATGCCCTTTGAAAGGTTAATACACGGTTCGCACCGAATATTAACTGTGATTATAATTTATTTTTAAAAAAAAAACTTAATGACTTGCCACCCCTTGCTCTATGCCCAACTGCTCTAACAAAACCATTTGGTCTGCAACAAGCCAATGACTGATGATTTTGTTGTTTTCGATAACATAACTGACAACAAAAGGGAAATCTACGCTCCGATAGCTGGGCTGAATATCACCAAAAACACCTTCATGTTTGCCAATCAAACGCGCCCGAACTATTATCTGATTGCCTTCTGAAATCATCTCGTCGGCTATCATTTCGTATTTTGGAAAAGCCCCATCAAAAAAAATGATGTGTTCGATAAGCTCTTGGTCTGTAATGTAATGTGCCATGGCTTCGGCAGTTTTGACTTTGCCACTTATGGCATTGAGGTATTCCAAAACAAATTCCTTGTTTTTCATTGCTTGATTCATTGTTGATATTGTTTTTGGTGAAAAATATATTTATCCTTTTACAGCTGCTGCATACGCCGCAACAGAAGCCAATTCAATGCCCAAATTTTCCTCAATACGCTTCATATTGACATCAAAACCATTGGCATATTGTACCATTAGCCCTGCAAAAGAGGCTTCCATTGGATTTGTGGCTGCTGCTTTTTGTCCTAAAAGAGCTTCTTTTGGTAAGTTTTCAACGGTAAAATTGTTGCCAAAAGTCTTTTCAAATATGCTCACAACCTCTTTTGGACTGAGGGGGTGTGGTCCGCCAATTTCGCAACTGCGGTTTTCCGCATAGTTATTATCGAGTGCCGCGACTGCCAGACGTGCCACATCTTTGTAAGAAATGAAACTGATTTTGTTATCACCATCGCCATAAATACGGGCTTGGTTTTCGGGATAGTTGAAACCTAAGGCAGGGCTTAACCAAATTTCTGTGAAGAAGCTGGCTTGTAAACTACTCCAAGTCATGCCACTTTCTGCAAGGCCATGTTCAACAGCCCGTTTAGCATCAGACAACGGAAATGAATTGTCGGGTTTGTCGAAAAAAGAGATGAAAACAAAGCGATTAACGTGTGCATTTTTGGCAGCGGCTACTAAATTGAGTTGCCCTTGGTGGTCAACCGTTTCAATGCTGTCGCCTTCGCGCATGGAAAAAGTGCAAGAAACCGTTGAAATGATTTTATCAACGCCGGCACACGCTGCCGCCAGTGAAGCAGGGTCTTTGAGGTCGCCGACAACAATCTCTGCGCCGAGTGATTTTAGATTATCCACCTTTTCGGTTGCAGAATCTTTGCGTACTAAGGCGCGGAAAGGTGTTTTCTGTTCGGCAAGTTGGGTACATATTTCAGTACCAACTAAACCCGTTGAACCAACTATGAGTATCATTTTTATCGTTTTTTAAGATTTAAAAAAAAGTTTTGGGTTAACAATTTTGATTTTATTGTAGTCTAATATGTCGTTACTCATTATGCACTTCACCAATGGTATCAACCCCCAATTGCTCCATCAAAACCATTTGGTCGGCAACCAACCAATGCGTGACAATTTTGTTATCAACGATTTCATAACTCACAATCACAGGAAACTCCACATGCCGAAACGTTGGCATAATCCCTTCCCATTCCCCTTGATGTATGCCTTTCATTCGCGCACGGACAACGACGCGATTGCCTTCCGAGGTCATTTCTTCTGCTGTCATCTCGTATTTTGGAAAAGCCCCATCAAAGAAAGTAATGGTTTCAATGAGAATCGGGTCATCCATAAATTGGCTCAACATTTTGGGTGTTTTGAGGACGCCACTGATGGTATTGTAGTAATGGAGAATAAACTCCTTGTTTTTCATTGCTTGGTTCATCTTGTTTCTCTTGGTTTAAATTATTGTAACACGAACTGAAGTTCGTGAATAAATATCAGTTCGTGAATGAATAGCACACGAACTGAAGTTCGTTTTACGAATACCGCACGAACTGAAGTTCGTTTTACGGTTACAATGCAAAGATAATATGATTACCCCCTCAGTATTTAGCCTGTTTGAATCTATCTTTTGCCTATTTGTAACATTTTGATAAAAAGTAAACTATTTTCCTTTACGATAAGCCGTCGGACGCACGCCATACTTCTCAATAAAAGCCCTTGTGAAATGGCTTTGGCTTTGAAAACCAACTTGAAAACAGATTTCACCAATGCTCAAATCTTCTTTTTCTATCATCTCCTTTGCTTTTTTCAAACGAACATCACGTATATAATGAGCGGGTGATTGATTCACCAAAGGCTTCAACCGCCGATGCAACTGCATCCGACCCATTGCCATTGACTGTGCCAAGTGTTCAACATCAAAAGTTTCATCGCCTATATGGGCATTGATGACAGCCATGACTTTTTGTAGAAAAATAGCCTCTTTTGGCTTATCTACCGCCAAAATAGCCAAGCGATTCTGTTGTTTCTTGAAATGCACGCTCATTCTGTTCCGCACAGCCGCATAAAAACCACGTACATCATCAGGCGGGTGTGAAACAGTCGGTGATACTGAGGGGTTCGTCTCTAATGGCTTTTCTAAAATCCAATGAATTTCATAAGCGGTACTTTTATCTCTGTCTGCATGAATGATAACAGCATTACGTGTTGCTTTTGTAATCTCACCAATGCGCGAAATATTGACACCTGTGTTTTCGACGACGAGTTTCAAGTAAAATTGAGTGCGCTCATTTATGAGAGACACACTCAATTTGACTTGTTGATTTTGCGGTGTAAATGTTACAACACGACAAAGCA
>JAYTMI010000732.1:0-4090 GCA_043728625.1 Saprospiraceae bacterium
ACGACGAGCCAAGCCGCATTGGGGTCATGTCTAAAAGCAGAAAGAATCGCACCGAAAGGACCGAGTTCTAAAAAGGTATCTGTTATAACTTTATGATTAGCATTGAATTGTGTCGCTTGTTCTTCTCGACAACTGATAAATGGTTCAACGTCGAGACCCCTCAGTATATCGGCAGTAATTGCGTATTGCGGCTTACCGTGGTAATCCAAAAAGGCTTTATCAGAACCCATACGTTTACTTTTTCCACCGACCAAAACCAACCCTTTAAGCGGCGGTGCTTGGATTTTTGAAACAAGGAAATCAGCAATTTTATCTGTTTCAGAAATATCAAAAACAGGAACAGCAGCCCAATTGGGTAAATGATTTTTCAGAAAATCGGGCATAGCCGTTTCACCAACCCGCAAAAACAAATCAACAGCCGTCAAGCGGTCGAGTTTTCGACTTAAACTCTCCATTTTTTTAGGGTCAAGCACGACTATTTGACGTTTGGCTTCAAAATGATTGCCATTGACCAAAGCTACATCTGCATCATTGAGCAAAGCACGGAATTGAAAAGACGTTAATTTTGAAGAAAAATCAAGACGATGAAAGTCCATTTTATCAGTGTATTCAAGGGCAAACGGCAGGTTTTCACCGTCGTCACCGGCTTTATGGTCAGCGTCAATGTAGGCGATTTTATATTTCGAAGTTCGGGACATCTTATCGGTCAAATCTTTTGTTAATTTTTGAATATTGCCGCAAGGTGTGCCGATGATAGCCCATTCGTTTCTGGAAAAATTGCCGACAAACGGTTTTGTCAACTTAGTGTGTTTTTGATGCTTTTCCATGATATTTTATTGTTTTTTGACACGAATTTCACTAATTACACGAATTATTTGAGTTCCTTTCAGGATGAAATAAATTCGTGTAATTGGTGAAATTCGTGTCCACTAAATACTTTAATGATTCTGACTTGAAAAGTAAAAACCTAAGGCTTGTCGCAATTCAGCGGGCAAAGATGGCAATTCTGAACGAGGAATCAATAAAGTCGAAAGGTTGTGGAAATCGCCAAAAATGGTGTGTTTTGATGCCGTTGCTGCCAAATAATCGAAGCCCGGCGAGCCGCCTGTGCCTATTTTTTGACCCAACATGCGTCGCACCATTTGGGCATGACGATATCGCCAAGTTATCCAGTTTTCATCAATTTCCGTCAATCTTTTGAGCAAATTGAAAGGCATTTGTAGGATAGGCTCGTCGTTGTAAAGTGTGATAAGCAAGGCAGCTATCGTTGCTTTATACGACAATTTCAGTTTTCCATCCCCCCTCAGTATGTCGTGTTGTTTTTCATCAAAAACAGATTGAAAATAGCTGTCTGTTGAGCCGAGCATACGCAAACGCATTTCTTTTTCTGTATCATTGAGATAGCTACTTTCATTAATAGCCGCTTTTTCTTTTCCCAACATGGCAGAAACGGCTTTTTGGTAGTTTTCTAAAAACTTAAAACCGCTGAAATCAAGGAAAGGAGTCCGTTCCAACCAAGCTTCAACCACACGTAGCAACGTTTTACCTTTTTCGATACCCCTCAGTATATCACGCTGTTTTTCGGGAAAAATACTGTCATAAGGCACGTTATTGTAGGTCAAACGGGTATCACTTTCCAAACCGAGCATGGTTTCAATCAAGCGAAATTGAAAACTTTGGAAACCAGAAGCAGGGAAAAGGTAATTTCTAAAATCGAGAAAATCCAACGGAGTCATCGTTTCCATGACCCTAATTTGCTCTATCAACAGCTTTTGAATTTCGATAATACGGTCAAGTCTTGAAACGGCAGTGCCAATGCTGCGTTCATCCACTTTATCCTCGGCAAACATCAAAACGACGGAATTTAACTCGTGAATAATTTGTTTGAACCACAATTCATAGACTTGATGCACAATGATAAACAGCATTTCTTCATGTGCAGGTGCGCCAACTTGTTCACTTCTCAAGTTTTGGCTCGACAATAGTTTTTCGAGTTCAAGGTAGTTTTGATAGTGTATGGTCGTGTATTTCATGCCGCTTTTTGTTTTTTTTTTTCGGCATAAGCCATTGCTGCTTCCCGCACCCAAGCGCCGTCTGCGTCTGCTTTGACACGGGCTTCGAGTCGTTGTTTGTTGCATTGTCCATGCCCTTTTATGACTGCCCAAAATTCACCCCAATCCAATTCTCCAAAGTCATAATGTCCACATTTTTCATTCCAAAGAGTATCGGGCAAAGTCATATTCAAAAACTTGACTTGCTCTGCAGCTGAATCGGCAAAACGTTGGCGCAAAGCATCGTTTGACTCCCGTTTTATCTTCCATTTTGTACTCATTTCGGAGTTTGTGGACTCGACATCGGGTGGGCCAAACATCATCAAAGCGGGTTTCCACCAACGATTGATGGACTCTTGCGCCATTTTTTGTTGCGTTTCAGTGCCTTTGGATAGCGTCATTAGTATTTCAAAACCTTGACGATGATGAAAACTCTCTTCCTTGCAAATACGCACCATCGCCCGTGCATAAGGACCATAACTGGCGCGACACAACATGACTTGATTCATAATCGCCGCCCCGTCAACAAGCCAACCGATAGAGCCAATATCTGCCCAAGTGAGCGTCGGATAATTGAAAATAGAGCTGTATTTGGCTTTGCCAATATGCAAATCGTGGAGTAATTCATCACGACTGATGCCCAATGTTTCTGCCGCTGCATAGAGGTACAAACCATGTCCTGCTTCATCTTGCACTTTTGCTAAAAGAGCCACTTTTCGGCGCAAATTTGGTGCGCGTGTAATCCAATTCCCTTCGGGCAACATACCGACGATTTCGCTGTGGGCGTGTTGCGATATTTGCCGAATGAGGGTTTTGCGATAGGCTTCGGGCATCCAATCTTTTGGTTCGATTTTTATCTCGGCATCCAATTTTGATTGGAATATGGCTTCTAAATGAGCTGTATTTTCCATGAAAATGGGTTTTATTTGGTGAAATACTGAGGGAGTAAAATTGAAGTAAAATATTGATTTTAAATAAATTACAACTTTACGAAAGTTTTAAAACTTTCGTAAAGTTTATATCGAATACCGCTTACTTTTTAAAATAACTCTCCGCCATAAACACCTTCCCACCATCATCTGAATTCGTTACGGAGTAGTTAAAACCGTGGTGAATCGAAAACGCCCCATAATCTCCTGCTTTATTGATAGCAATAAAACCAACTTGAAAATCTTTCGCTTTTTCAGGATTGATTTTGATAAGGCGTTCAACAGCGATTTTGCAGGCTTCTAAGGGTGTTTTGCCCATCCGCATCATCTCAACTACCAAGTGTGTACCGCAAATGCGAATCACTTCCTCGCCTTGTCCAGATGATGTCGCTGCGCCTACTTCATTGTCAACGAACAATCCTGCACCAATAATGGGCGAGTCACCCACTCTGCCGCGCATTTTGAAACCCATACCGCTTGTGGTACACGCACCCGACAGATTGCCCGAAGCGTCCATTGCGATGGTCCCCATTGTGTCGTGGTTGAACGTGCCATCTTCAAGGTAATTGGGGGCGAAAGGACCATGCCCTTGTTTGCCTTTTTTCGCTTTGATTTGTTGTTGCTCAATATTGATAACGGGCTTATATTCTGACTTAACAAGCCATTGTTTATAGGCTGCTTTGGCATCATCTGACAATTCACCCGACTCCTTTTTAAAACCATTGGCTAAGGCAAATTGTTGCGCACCTTCACCCACAAGCATCACATGTGGCGTTGTTTCCATCAACTTCCGAGCGACAGAAATAGGGTGTTTGATGCGTTCTAAGAAAGCGACGGAGCCGCAATTGGCTTTTTCATCCATAATAGAAGCGTCTAAAGTCACTTTGCCATCTCTATCAGGATTGCCGCCTAAGCCGACGCAACAATTAATGGTGTCTTCGATGGAGTTTGCACCTGCTTCAACGGCATCTAAGGCTCTACCATTCGGTTCTTTAAGGGTTTTCCAAGCGACTTTATTGACGGGTAAACCGCTGTCCCATGTTGAAACGACGATGGGTTTGTTGCCGATATTTATTTTTTTAGGCGTTGCTAAGGCTTTTACGGTGGATA
>JAYTMI010000733.1:0-1750 GCA_043728625.1 Saprospiraceae bacterium
TATAACAAACGAACAGAGATTCGGCATCTGCGACGACGACGATAAAACGGTAAAAACACCTGCTTATATCAACACCGACGATGATACTAAGTGGATAGCAACAGTTGTGAATACGGCTTCAAAAGAAGTGATATTTACTGCCATTGATAATTGTATAGAGATATTGCGTACAGATGGCAAAATGGCAAGCCGTTGCGATGTTATGCTTACATGTGGCGAAAGCATTATTTTAGTAGAGTTAAAAAACAAAGCATCTGATTGGAAATCATCAGGCATTGACCAAATAGAAGCGACATTGATTCGATTGATAGAAAACCATGAAGCCTATTATTACAGTTTTAAAAAAAGGAAGGCTTATGTCGCTAATAAAAGGCATCCGAGTTTTCAGGTTTTAGAAAATGCCACAATGAGACGATTTTCAACACAATACAAGATTTGGCTGGATATACAAGCAACAATAAAGTTGAGTTGAGGCACCCCTCAGTAGTTCATTCAAAAAGTTGATAAATTTATTCTAATAAAGCCCATTAGGGCTGACACCGTTTATAGAAAAAATGCATTGAATTGTTCCAAAGGTGCGTAGCACCGACTCCGTTTCAGATAGGTGACGGTGCTACGCACCTTAAAACGCTTCGACTTACTTTTCTATAAACGGTGTCAGCCCTAATGGGCTTTATTAGAATAAATTTATCAACTTTTTGAATGAACTACTCTAAATAAAAGCTCTTTTGGTTAAATAAAATAAACGATGAACGAACTTGACTTACAAGACAAATACCTTGTCAACTTTATCTGCGACCGTTCTGATGGATTAGGCTATCGAGAAGTGAAAGCGAATACGGTATCCCCTCAGTTTTTTATCATTGAAGATTTAAAATACTTCATCAGCGAGACAAGTCTCAATAAAGAAAATTACCGCAAATTGGTACGCAAGTTCAGCACCGAAAAAGAACTGATGGCTAAACTCATAGAACTTTTGAACCAACGTATCAAAGAGTCTATGAACATGGCTATTTTCTTTAATGGCAATAAAACAATAACAATTGACGGTATTAAACTGCATTTGTTTTATCCAAGTGGCAGTGTTGTAGAAGAAGACAATTTATTCGATGAAAATATCTTTTCAGTTGTTCAAGAACTGCCTTACAAATACCATTTTGATGGGCAATTAAAGTATTCATTCCGTCCCGATTTGACATTTTTCTTAAACGGCATTTACTTAGGTTATAGCGAACTCAAAAGCAACTATACGAATCAAACAGCACAAAAGCACGGCATAAATAAAGTTGCCAAAGATTATCAAAAAGCCGTTGAAGAATACTTGACATTGGCATCCAGCAACGATGTATCGAAAACAATTCGCAACACAATGCTAAAAGTTTTTGAAAAAGGCATCCATATCACGGCAACGGATTTGAGCGATACGTTTATCATTAGAAATATTGTTGCACATTTTGACAGTATCAAAAACGAAGATGCTCAGTATGAGGAAAAGCTATTAAAGGATTTTAAAAAGTATCCGATTATAACAAAGTCTGAAGACAGACGGGGTCCGTTTTGAGGAAGTATTCAGAGCTTTGTACGATAAAAAGATGATAGAAAAAGAAATCCTTTACTACAACTTTATCGAACGCGAATTAATCAAGAAAGACGGCAGTAAAAACAAAGAATACTATCACAATGATGGTAAATTGATAAGCCCAAGACCCAAGCAGAAGTTTGGTACAGACAAAACATTGCACAAAATCAA
>JAYTMI010000734.1:0-3372 GCA_043728625.1 Saprospiraceae bacterium
CTACAACATCAGCGAGTCCTATATGATCGAAGGTGCTGGGCAGCCTTTTGAAGACGATTCTCACGCATCAAAAATGTACGATATGTACACTTTTAGCGAAGGACCGAAAGGCAATATCGTTTTTACAACTGTCGAAGCCTTTGCAGGTACAGCCGTTGATGTGGGTAGTTTTGCACGTGAGAGCAATAGTCATTTTGCCATTCCTGGTATCTCAGGCGGCAATTTGGTCGCTTTTCCCATCAATGGTAACTCAATGGAGCCTGTTATTAACAACGGCGACATTGTCGTTTGCCGCGAAATCAACAGCGTACAAGATGTCAAAGAAAATGAAATCTATGCTGTTCGCAGCAATGGTTCTGTTTGGGTTAAGTATGTAAAGTGCATCAAAAACAAAGGTGGACGCATAACAAACCTGAGACTCATCTCTGCAAATTACCTTGAACACGACCCTTTTAACGAAGAGGTCAACGAATTCACCCGACTGTATAAAGTCATTCGTCGCATTAGTCAGTTCTGATTAGGCGAGATGTGGTAACACGGATTTCAATCCACTAACACATTAAGCAAATCAGGTGAATAACAATGGAATGGAATCTGTTGTTACCTATAAGTTTTTTCTCTCGTTTTAATATCCTGCTGTTTTTTTGATGCGATGTCCCGATACAGTCCGTATTCGGGACGTTTTTTTAGGAGGAAATGAAAAACCCAGAACTTCTCAACAAGAGAAGTTCTGGGTTTTTCATTTTCCACTTTAATGTTTACTCACATTACATTAAGCGGCTTTTTCGTCGTCGTCGCCATCAGTTAAATCTCTGATTTTGTCAACAACAGCATCTTTAGCGTTGCCAATTGTGTCTTTTGCTTTATCAAGCAAATCACCTGGGTGAGAAACAGCCTCTGTCACATCACCAACTTTGTCAGACACAAATTCCGTAGCATCCTCTACTTTATCAGACACAAATTCTTTTGCCTGTTCAAGTTTGTCAGCCACATTGTCTTTGATGGCATCTAAATCAACGCCTGTTGTTTCTTCGATTGCTTCTTTTGCTTTGTTGAGCATATCGCTTGCTCCTTTTAGTAAATCCCCGAATGCCATGATTTTTTTATGTTTTTAGCCCCCCTCAGTAAAAAGATGAGTTTTGATTGAAAAATAAATTGTTAAGACAGTTTTAAGACGACAATATTCGTCAAAAGTGACTAAACGACAAACATTTAAACGTAAAGTTTTTATTATAAAAATAAAAACCTCGCAGAAAAGTATCTGAGAGGTTTTTGTTTATTTGTTGACAATTTAACCCATTTCAGCTTCAACAGCTTTTACTTCTGGTATCATACGTGTCAGCATACCTTCAATACCCGACTTCAATGTGACCGTTGAAGACGGACAACCACTGCACGAACCTTGCAAAATAACGTTGACCGTACCTTTGTCAAATGACTTAAATTCGATATTACCACCGTCCATTTCTACCGCAGGTTTGACATAAGTATCAATCAAGCTTTTGATACGAACAACCAGTTCTGCATTGTCGCCAGTATATTCTTCAACATCGCTTTTTTGTTGAGATGCGATATATTCTGTAAACCCTTCATTCAAAATCAAACCGTCATTTTCAACGTAAGTTTTGATAAAGTCCTTGATTTGGAGCATAATTTCAGCCCATTCGTAGTTAAATTCTTTCGAAATGGTCACGAAGTTGTTGCAGATGTACACGCCTTTCACGAAAGGCATCTCAAAAAGAGCGATTGCTAAAGGCGACCAGTCTTGTGCAGATGCTTCATCGCGGAAATCAGCCGTGCCACGATACAACATCCGATTCGTCACGAATTTCAAAGATTCGGGATTCGGTGTTTGCTCGGTGTATAAAAGAACCGGCGTTTTCGTAGCTACTTCCATTTTTTATTATGATTTTGTAATTAAATTATTTTTCTACAAAAGTAACGTTTAAATGCCAATATGGTTTAAACTTTCATTTCAAATTCCAAAATTCCATTTTGCTTTGTTGAAATTTTAGCATCAACCTTTCTTCCATTCAAACGTCTCCATCATTTTTTCTATATCCTGTTTCAAAAACTGAACCATCGGTGCAAGCGAATCAGGCTGCATTTTAGCATTAAAATACAAAGCACCCCGTAGAAAATGTTTTGTGCTGTCCGTCATATAAAACTGAAAAGGGCAAGCCGCTGGACCTTGAATATCGAAGGCAAAACCGCCTACACCTTGCGCATTTCGGAATGGTCGGTCATCAATATAATCGGCTTTGATGACATGTTTACCTGCCAATTCAAAAGCATCTTTCCTCAGCTTTTCAAATTCCGCTTTTTCGTGAATATCGTAATAACTGAAATGAATTTCTGCATTCAAACTCGGCACATTGATATTGAACCAACAGTTAGAAGGTGGTTTCTCTTCAAAAAACAAGGATTTTTGCTCAAAAACGGCATAAGTTGGATACTGAAACGTGAACGCACAAAAACTTGTATCGAACTGCCGATAGGCTTTTTTAGGTAAAAAAACACGTGGATAACCTCTTGGCTTAGGCGTAAAAGAGTCGTCACCGCAGGCAATGAGCAAAAAGCAAAAAGCAAAGGGCAAAAAAGCGAATTTTAGAATTTTCTGAACTGTCATTATTTTTTTATTAAAACTGAACATTAAACCGTCTTTAAACGCAAAATACTGAGGGGTGTTTTGGTGAAAATAAAAAAACTTTCCATCTCTGTTTAGCAAGAAGGAAAGTCTTTTTATATAAATCATTTACTATCAAGCATTTAGAATGGCAAATCGTTACCTCCTTCCATGCTTGGTTCGTCTGCCATTTCGTGTTGCGGAACAACTTCGAAATCAACAGATTTTGATAACTCTGCTGATGTTGTCGCTGAAACAGGAACAGACTGAGGGCGATTAGCCATAGTTAATGGCTCTTGTGTAGGGAAATAGTTAGAATTATCCTTTCTATCTAAACCTCTCAGGACGAAGGCTACAATTTCTGTAGAGTAGCGTTCCACACCATTTTTATCAGTATATTTACGATGGGTGATTTTCCCTTCGATGTAAACCAATGACCCTTTTTTTAAAGTTTTTTCAGCATATTCTGCATTGCCACGCCAAACAACAATTTCATGCCATTCTGTCTGTGTAACCCATTCCCCACTTGTAGGGTCTTTTGCACTTTCACTAGTAGCAACACTAAATTTGCCAACGGATGTTCCCGTTTCAAGGCGACGGATTTCTGGGTCTCTGCCTAAGTACCCAACTAAGGTAACTCTGTTTACCATGATTTTTGGATTTTAAATTTGATTAAAAAAAAAGTTTTCTCGGTTTCCTCTAAAAGGTTTGAGTATAGCACAAAAGTAAAAAAAGGTTTTTTAATT
>JAYTMI010000735.1:0-3646 GCA_043728625.1 Saprospiraceae bacterium
AAGATGAGATAAGCGGTCAGAAAGTTGCGGGTCAGTGGTTGGCTCGGCAACGGGAGCGGGTTGTGCAAGCGTTGCTTGTGCTTTATGCAAGTCCACAGAACAGGTCAAAAGAGCCATAGAAAGCCAGTCTAAACGGTCTTTACGTGGATAAGTGTTCTGGAAAAGTGCGATTTTATCGTTCACTTCCTTGACGATACGGCGGATAATAGGCTCGTCGCCCTCTTTTATTCTTAGAGGGTACGGGCGACCCGCAATGATCACGGTTATGTTATTCGTCGAATCCGACATCGTCAATACTTTACTTTTGCAACCACCCAATACATTCGTCAATATCTGTTATGTATTGGTCAATTTCTTTTCTTAAATCTTCTTGTCGCTCCTGCGCCACTTTTTCTTTCGCCTCTTGTGTTGTTGATTGTGTTTTGAGATAGCTTAATTCACTTTCTCTCATCAACAAATCTGTTTGCAAAACTCGGTTTTCTTCTGTTAGTTGACGAGTTTGCGCTGTCAAAATAGCATTTTCCCGCTCCAATTTTTCTAATTTGGCTTTCAAAAGCCGAACACTTTGTTCTATATTATCGAGTGTACGGGTCAATGCTGTCACGATTCTATTATTTTAAGTTAATGCTTATTAAACAGTTTTTCTTTCAAACCAAAAGCATAAAACAATATCTTTATTCTAATCCTAAAATACTGAGGGGTATATATTTCCTTAAAAACGGCTTTATAACAAACTTTGTTTCGTTAACAAGTTCTGATACAGCCGCAAATATATACATTTAATTTTTTGATACGCTAAAAATGGTATTTTTTATCAAAATACAAGTTCAAACCTCAGTCATAAATACTATTTTGTCCTTAAAGAGGCTTTAAACAATCAGGACATAATTCGTTGATGTCCACTTCGTGGGCGATTAAGTAATCTTGATGTTCTGGATTTTCGAAAAATTGCCAATCTGAATCAGTTGCATTATGTATTGTCACAGGTTTGAATTGACTATTTAAAGCGACTTTTAAAAACTTCAAGTCAGATGGGTCAAAGCCGCTAAAAGTCGTAGGGAGTTCAATATCCTCAATATCTACTTGCTCAAAAATATCTTCATAACCACGTCGGTCATGTAGCCACTTCAAAAACATATCTCCTATGTGCGGCTGTCCTTTTAAATTTGCATAAGTTTTGTATTCTAAAAAGATAGATTCATTGGCATCCATCGAAACACGCCTTGGGTTACGTGTAAAATCATACAAAAATTGTCGGCAAGTCGCACAACACTCTTCACCCGATATATGATTAGGGTCATTGGCAACAGCAATGATATTTGTTTCAATCACATTACTTGCCATTCAATTTCGCTTTTTTCTTACGTTCTGCAATAGCTTCTGACATCTGAAATACTTCTGACATTTCGTCTCCGAAAAAATTATCAGGCCAATTTTTGATATTTCCAAACTCATCAAGTTGCAAATCACGCAATTCTGAATAGCCTTCTTTGATTTCACAGAAATACAAAGCCGCCTCGTCGCTACTAAATTTTTCCTGTGCAATACGTAATTGTAACCGTCGCAACAAATGTTCGCTATGACTTTCCAATATGATTTGAACACCTCTTTTTTGGATAGCATCAATAAAAACATCTGCTAAACCAGCTTGAACTCGTGGATGCAAATGAATTTCAGGTTGTTCCATCAATAAAATTGACCCTTTCGGTGTATAATAGCACATTGTCAAAACAGGCAAAATTTGAGAAACACCAAAACCAACATCGGTCAACAAAACATAAGGGCTTTTTTCTGTCTGCCGCACACGCACTTCAAACAAACGCCCCCCCTCAGTAATGGAATCAATTTTGAAGTCTTGAATTAGTCCTAAGTCACGTAACCATTTTGCTAAATAAGTTTCAAGGCTATAACTTGTTCCTTCATTGTCTTCAATAGTTTCATTTTCTGTTCTTGCATTTAAAATAACTCCAACAAAATACTCTCCGCGAGAACCTATTTGAGAGCGAAATTCTTGAATATAAGTTCGTTTCGGATATTCTCTAAGTGGACCTAAATAATGAATTCCTTTGAACAAAATTTCTAAGCCCATAGAACCATCACCACGTATAATATCATCCGGTACACTATAAAAATGTTCTGGTTTCCCTATTCCAATCAATTTTTCCCTACTCAAACTAGATTGAAAAATATAGATTTTCTCATCACGAGTTAATGAATAAAACTCCTCGTCTAATTGATAATAATACTTATAGAAATCAAGCAGAATCTTGTCATTTTCATCTAAGCTTAACTGACAATCAAAAGTACACGGAACGAGTACCAAACCACTATTACCTAATTGCACAGCTTCATAATCAATTGAAAACTTTAAAGACTGGTTTGTATCAAAGTTTGAAACCATATCCCTAAACGTCCCCAACTCCACATAATTTCCATTCAAATTCAAAACCAAAGCCCTATCCGACGACTCTACTGTTTGCTTCAACATCAACAAAAACTGCAAAATACTCGTCTTGCCAGAGCTATTCGTACCAAACAATCCCGTCAAAGGTGCAAGACGCATATCTGCTTTTTTCCAAGCCTTGAAATTCTCCAATTGAAGTCTGTGAAACATTGGTTTAATATTTTTATTAAAGCTACGAATTACTTTTTTCTTTTCAAAACCGCTTTCACCGCCGCCACAACATCCGCAACGCCTAAGCCGTATTTGTCCATCAATTCCATCGGCTTGCCCGATTCACCAAACGAGTCATTCACCGCCACAAACTCTTGTGGCGTCGGCATCATTCTGCCCAAAAGTTCAGCCACTGCACCGCCCAGACCGCCGTTGCGTTGGTGTTCTTCGGCAGTGACAACACAACCTGTTTTTTTGACAGACGCTAAAATCGCTTTTTCATCCAATGGTTTTATCGTATGAATATTGATGACTTCGCAACTAATGCCTTCACTTGCCAATTGTTTTGCCGCTTCAATGCTGTTCCAAACCAAATGACCTGTTGCCAAAATAGTCACATCGCTACCCTTCGTCATCGGCAAAGCTTTACCAATCACAAAAGGCATCCCCTCAGTAAAAATAGGCCAAACAGGGCGACCGAAGCGCAAATAAACAGGTCCCTGATGTTTGGCTATTGCCAAAGTTGCCGCTTTCGTTTGGGCATAATCGCAAGGGTTGATAACTGTCATGCCTGGCAACATACGCATCATACCTAAGTCTTCAAGGATTTGGTGTGTTGCACCATCTTCACCCAAGGTCACGCCTGCATGAGAAGCACATATTTTCACATTTTTATGCGAATAAGCCACTGATTGACGTATTTGGTCATACACACGACCTGTCGAAAAGTTAGCAAAAGTCGTCGTAAAAGGTATTTTTCCAGCGATAGCCAAACCTGCCGCAATGCCTATCATATTGGCTTCTGCGATGCCCACTTGAACGAATTGTTTAGGCAATTCCTTGATTAAAGCATCCAATTTCATAGACCCAGCAAGGTCAGCTGTCAATGCTACGATATTCGGATTTTCTCTTGCGGCTTCCAAAATGCCGTCGCCAAAGCCACTGCGTGTGTCCTTTTTACCTGTGACTTGGATGTGGTCGAATGTTGTCATTTTTTATTAAATTAAAATTATTTATGTCTGATAATTTATT
>JAYTMI010000736.1:0-2488 GCA_043728625.1 Saprospiraceae bacterium
GATAAATGGAGTCTGAACTATGGTTTGCGCCTTTCAGTTTTCAATGTTTTAGGTGGTAGCAACTACTATAATATTGATGCAAAAGGAAATATCATAGACACATTAAAGTACGCTTCGGGAGAGGTCGTTAAAACCTATTTATACCTCGAACCGCGTGTGTCTTTGTCGTATATTTTGAACCCCTCAGTATCTCTCAAAGCCGCTTATGCACGAAACACTCAAAATATGCACTTGTTGAGCAATTCGACGACATCAAGCCCGACCGATAGATGGGTTTCGTCCAGTAATTTCATAAAACCAGAGATTGCAGACCAGTTTTCATTAGGTTATTTTCAGAATTTTGCCGACAATAAATACGAATTTAGTGCCGAAACCTACTACAAAACCATGCAAAACCAAGTGGATTACCGTGATGGTGCTAATTTAAGAATCAACGATGTCGTCGAAACGGAGTTGTTGTTTGGCAAAGGACGGGCGTATGGTTTGGAATTGTTATTAAAGAAGAAATCAGGCAAGTTCACGGGTTGGGTTGCCTACACATTGGCTCGAACAGAACGCCAAATTGCTGGTGTAAATGGTGGTAATTGGTATGCTGCCCGTCAAGACAAGACGCACGACATTGCTGTCGTTGGCATTTATCAATTAAATCCTAAATGGACATTTGCAGCAACTTGGGTGTATCAAACAGGCAATGCCGTGACGTTTCCAAGCGGTAAATACACCGTTGCCGATCAGGTATTGTGGTACTATACCGAGCGCAACGGCTACCGAATGCCCGCTTATCATCGCCTCGATTTGAGTGCAACGTTGCAATTAAAGAAGAGAAAATATTGGTCGTCTGAATTGGCTTTCAGTGTTTATAATGCCTACGGTCGTGAAAACGCTTACACGATTGCTTTCAAAGAAAGTAAGACCGACCCAACGAAAACAGAGATAGAACAAACGTCTTTGTTTAAGTGGATACCGTCTGTGTCTTATAATTTTAAGTTTTAGGTTTAGACGGTGGGTATTTTGATGACGTTGAAATAGATGCCGTCTAAATGGTCAAAGTCATTATCATTTGTGATAATATCCGCTTTCAACAAATGAGTTGTAGCGGCTATCCACAAATCGTTTTTGCCCATTGTTCGTGCGGAAAGTCCTTTTGGCAGTGGGCGAGAAGACAATTTGCCTTTACTGTAAGTATCAATTTCAGCGTAAGCATCGAGCATTTCACGCTTAATTATTGGCACAGGACTTAAATTTGAAATAAGTTTTTCAAGATTTGCCTTTTTCTGTACACCCCAGTTATTCTGAAGTGCAAATGAAAGAATTTCACCAACAGAAGCAATGGAAATTGAAGTGATATTTTTTGAATCAAAAACATCACGGTTAGCAAGTTCAGTTACAACAGTTTGATTTTCTCGAATAAGGTAAATTAATATGTTGGTATCTAAAATATAAACCATGAAAAAAGAGTGGTTAAGCGTGTATTTCAGTATGTTGTTCTATATGATTTTCAAGTGGTATGTCTTTGAACATATCAATAACTTCTTGAAAATGTTCCCATTGAATATGATGATGTTTTTTAGTATATTCAATATCAAAAGGCGTATTATCCATTTCACCTAATGAAGCGATGTCAAATGGTTGTTCGTCATCAACGATAGGTTCGTCTGTTCCATTTTTTTTCAAAACGGAAGGCAGTTGGACGTAGGATAATGTCCGAAGATAATTGACCAATGTATCGAATTGGTTGTCTGAAACTTTGACTGTTAGTTCGCGCATCATGTTGTTATTTTTTAATTTTTTTACAAAAATACACATTTTTATTTAAAAAGCACCCCCTCAGTATTTTGCTCGATTTGATAGGATAAAAGTCGAGTTTGAATTTAGTTTTAAAATATAAACAATTAAAAATGAATAGAATAGCATTATTATTAGCCATGAGCAGCCTCTTCATAAGCAGTTGCACAAAAATCATCGAATTGGATTTGAACACATCCGACCCGCAAATCGTCGTGGATGCACACCTTTCAGATGACCCGACAGACAAGGCAACTGTCAAGTTATCGAAGACTGTCAACTTCTCTGCGACGAATACTTTCCCCCCCCTCAGTAGTGCCGTTGTTTTTATCAAAAATAGAACAACAGGTGAGATAGATACGCTCAAAGAAGCAAGCGCAGGATTCTATCAAGGAGCTAAACTCGTTGGAAAAGTGGGTAATACTTACGATTTGACGATTCTAACAGGTGGAAAAACGATTACAGCGTCTTCGACAATGCCACGCAAAGTTAATTTGGACAGTATTTCAGCCCTCAAACAATCCTTTTTTGGCAATACACAAATTTCACTCATTCCACGCTACGTTGACCCCAAGGGATTAGGTGATAATTACCGTTTTATCGTCTCCGTCAATGGTAAAGTAAGGAAAGACATTTTTACCTTTAACGATGAATTGAGCGATGGCGGACTTAATGGCAGACCGTTGTTCGGTGGCGGCGGTGA
>JAYTMI010000737.1:0-2329 GCA_043728625.1 Saprospiraceae bacterium
ACTGAAAAGGATTTGTTTGAAAAAAACGTAAAAGTCCACAAAGGCGTGGGTGTTAAAAAATTGACCCCTCAGTATAAAACGTTTGAAGATGACAACGGAACGGTTCACAACTACGATATTTTATTGCTCGGCATGGGCAGCCGTCCAAATTTGCCAAAGGACGTGCCGCAACATCTTGACGGCATTTTTACGATGCGGACAAAATACGATGCGGATAAATTGCTCAATCAACTTACCCCCCAGCCCCAGAGGGGAGCAGACGTTACTCAAAACCCTAAACACATTGTTATAGTTGGTGGAGGTTTGTTAGGTCTTGAAATGGCGGGTTCTTTGAGCGAAATTGGCGTGAAAGTGTCTGTTGTGCAACGGACTTCACGGTTTATGGACAGACAATTAGACGATTTAGGCAGTGCTTTGCTGCGTGAAGAAATCCTTGAGCGCGGTGTTGATGCGTATTTCAATGACCAAGTCCAAACGTTTTTTGGCAAAGAAAAAATAGAAGCTATCCGCTTACGTAGCGGTCGAAGAATAGAATGTGATGCACTTTTGTACGCCGTTGGCACGATACCTAATGTCGAATTAGCACGCGATGCTGGGTTATCGTGCAACCGCGGTGTTTTAGTCAATGACTATTTGCAAACATCTGACCCCTCAGTATTTGCCTTTGGCGAAATCGCCGAATGGCGTGGCGAAATGTGGGGCATCACTGCCGCAGCCGAAGAACAAGCAGCCGTTGCAGCCCGATTCTTAGCGGGTGATGCAGCAGGACCTTACAAAGGCTCGGTTTCGATGAACATTTTGAAAATGGAAGGTTTGGAACTGTGCTCATTGGGACGTATCGAAACGCCTACGGAAAACCTTGATTTTGAAGAAGTTATCTTTATTGACAAAGCGAAAAGGTATTACAAAAAATGTCTGATTCAAAATGACCGTCTCGTTGGAGCGATTTTGATGGGTGACAAATCCGAGTTTTTAGAATTCAAAAATTGGATTCAAAACGGCATTGAACTGTCTGAAAAACGCTTGGAATTGTTGCGCAGCGGCAAAAAAGCAGAGCCTATTTTGGGCAAAATTGTTTGCTCTTGCAATGGCGTGGGTGCAGGAAATTTGGAAAAACATATTCAAAATGGATGTACTGATTTTCAAAAATTGTGTGATGCGACAGGTGCAGGAAGTGGTTGTGGCAGTTGTCGGGCAGAGGTGCGGTCTATTTTGGAGAAGAATTTAGCGTTGACAGATGCAGTAGTTGCTTGATTGGATGAACACTAAATTCCGTTTGAGTTAGGACACTTGCATAAAAAATGGATTCATCTTCGATTAATTGAAATATCAAATCTTCTAATTTTTGATAGAATTCTGGATTATTTTCAATAAAATAGATGAAAGGAGCTGTATCAAAATAAATTTTCTCGTTGTTATTCACGGTCTGTTCTCATTTCGTTTACTAATTGTTGTGCATCGCCTTACCAAACGCCTTTTCCTTTTCCTCTTAGAGACAAAAGCATTTGGCGAATTTTTTCTTTGCGTTCTACCTGAACACTAATCTCTTTCAGTTCTGCTAATAAAACCTGAATTTCTTCAGGTGATAATAAAGGAACTGAATTAAGAATATTTTGAAGCGCAGCTGACATGATTTATATTTTTTTTACTGAAAAAGACAATTATTTTTAAAAGACAATATATAGAAAAATATGTTTAATAGCTATAAAACATTGAAAATAAACCTAAAAGGCGGCATCGTCTCGCCTTCATGGTTGTTGTCTGTCTTAGAAATAGCGCAAAAAGCAGGCATAGACAATGTCAGTTTTGGCGGCAGACAGCAACTGATTTTGAAGGTTCACAATCGTGAATTAGCTTTTTTTTATAAAAAAATGGCGGAATTGGGCGTGGACATTGAAAGCGATTCCGATGAATTTCCGAATATTTTAAGCTCCTACTCCACCGCAGAGCTTTTTCAAGCTAATACTGAGGGGTGGTTGTCAGAAGGTGTTTATCAAGACGTTTTGGATTTGTTTGACTACAAACCAAAGCTGAAAATCAATATTTGTGATGCCTTGCAAGCGTATGCGCCTTTTTTTACGGGGCATCTCAATTTCATTTCATCCGATGTACCGCATTTTTGGTTTTGCTTCATTCGATTTCCTAAAACCCATCGGATTGAACGGTTTCCGAACTTGATATATACGCAAGACTTAGCCGTTTTCGCTCAAAAAGCAGAGTATGAATTGTTGGAAATGGAGAATTTAGACTTCCTCGAAATGCCACAATATCTCCAGTTTACTGAGGGGTTGGTTATGCGTGAGCCTGAAAAGGATTTGATTATTCCGCG
>JAYTMI010000738.1:0-4571 GCA_043728625.1 Saprospiraceae bacterium
TTAGAAAATTTATTTTTTTAAATCTAACATCCACTTCATAATTTCATCTAAAACGGTGGTATTCAATGAGTAAATCACAAATTGACCGTCTTTGGCAGATGACACCAAATGGGCTTGCCGCAACAAATCCAAATGATGTGAAATAGTCGGTTTGCCGACATCAAAACGGTCTGATATATCACCCGCCGTCATATCGCGTTCTTTTAGAATCTCTAAAATTTCACGCCTGATTGGGTCATTCAATGCTTTGAAAACGATGTTCATTTTTTATATAATTTAATATTTCGACAAATATCGAAATGATTGACTTAGAAATCAATAGGGTAGGGTTGAAAAGACGACGAAAGGATAAAATATTTCGACAAGTATCGAATTAAGTTTAACTCGTAGCTCATTTCTTCACATTTACTTAATCCTCGTTTTACAATGCCTTAATACTGAGGGGGTACTTTTGCACCATCTTAGAAGTAAGTAGTAAAGTTTTTTCATACATTCTTGTTGGGTTCTCTGCCTTCCAGAGCCGCTCGCGTTGGGAAACCATCGCAAAAGCGGATTTTTTACTAATATTTAACTCGCCACATATTTTTCAGTCTCTGCTTTTCAAAAGTTGCTCGTTTCCTATCGTTGGAACGGGCATTTTTTTTATTCACCATTCACCATTAAAATATTCACCATTCCTTAAAGATTTGGTAATTTTCGCTTAACGCTGAATTAAGATCACAAGAAGACCTTTGTACAAAAATTATGCTTAATTGAAAATGGTTTGCCTAAAAGTATTGTTGTAATAAACTGATTTTCAATGCTTTGAATTATCAACTATCCATTATCCACTAAGTATAAAGGTACTCAACCGAATACGAATGAAACGAAAATTAGATATAGCTGTCATCTCTGACGTACACCTCGGCACACATGGCTGCCATGCAAAGGAACTTTTGAGTTACCTCAAAAGTATCAAACCCGACTCGCTTGTTTTGAATGGCGACATTGTGGACATGTGGCAATTCAAAAAATCATATTTCCCAAAAGAGCATACCAAAATCCTCAACCGCATCCTCAAAATGTCGCTATCGGGTACAAAAGTCTATTATATCACAGGCAATCACGACGATACACTACGCAAATTCAGCGATTTGAGCATGGGTGATATTCACCTCTGCGACAACCTTGTTCTGCAAATTGGCGGCAAAAAGCACTGGTTTTTTCATGGCGATGTGTTCGATACGTCGGTCATTCGCCTACGGTGGTTGGCAAAATTGGGTGGTAAAAGTTATGATTTATTGGTCAGACTTAATAAAACAGTCAATTTTCTGCTGCGTTTGTTGGGCAAAGAGAAAATTGCTTTTTCAAAAGTCATCAAAATGCGGGTGAAAGAAGCCGTCAAATTTATCAACGATTTTGAACAGCAAGCCATCGAAGCGGGTAGGCGTAAGGGGTTTGATGTCGTCATTTGTGGTCATGTACATACGCCGCAGCAACGTACTGAGGGGTCAGTTTTGTACCTCAATTCAGGCGATTGGGTCGAAAACCTGACCGCCTTAGAATATACTTTTGGTGAATGGACAATGTATCACTACAACGAATTGGACTATGAATTAGCGAATCCACGGCTCGATATTAAGCTGTCGGATACCGATTTAGAAGAGGAATTTAGGTTACAGAATCCACAAGCGGCTTTTATTTCACAATTTCTCAAAACGGAAAACAATCCGACCCCCATTCAATGATGAAAAAAGATAGCTTCTTCTGTATTATAGAGCCCGAGTAATACAAAACAAGTACAAGCAAGTAATATTTATCATACAAGTAACATAAGTAATAAAAACAACACAAGAAATACCAATCACACTAAAAACACAAGAAATAAAAATCACAAAGAGAACACTAGTAAACCCGGTAATAAAGATTACTTTTGAAATACCCATAGAGAAATCTTATTGGTCTGGCTCGTCCCATTAACATATTCGAATAATAAATCGTCTTAAAATCAACGAAAACCATGATTCCTGATTAACATCCTTGCGCTCCTACTCTATTTTTGAGACACCGGCACCTATGCATACTATATTATCGAGTAATATTGGTAATATAGTATGCTCAATAATCCAAAAGATAAATTGTTTATTAATTTCTTGGTAAATAAGTAATACCGAATTACCTTTATGCGTCAGTAATACAACTCACACTATTAATACAACTCATAAACAATTCTAAAATTGAAAACTATTTGCATTGTCAACCACAAGGGTGGGGTAGGAAAGACAACATCTGTTGTGAGCATAGGGGCAGGACTCGCATTGGCAGGCGCTAAAGTTTTACTTATAGACATTGATGCGCAATGTAATTTGAGTGAATCTTTTGGACTTGTACGGCAAGCACCCAATATTTATACCTCGATCACACAACGAACAGCGTTGCCGATATATTCGGTCAAACCTAATCTCGATGTCGTGCCATCGTCGCTTGATTTAGTTAAAGCGGAAATTGAGATTTCGGCAATGATGTCCCGCGAATCCATTTTGCGGAAACTCATAGAACCGCTAAAATCAAAATATGATTTCATCCTCATTGACTCCCCTCCGTCGTTGGGGCTTTTGACGGTCAATGCACTGACAGCATCAGATGAAGTCATTATTCCTTTGGAAGCTGAATTTTTAGCTTATCGCGGACTGGATAGCATAGTGTTTGCCATTGACTTGACCAAAGAAAACACCAATCCGACACTAAAAATTGGTGGTGTATTTTTAACAAAGTACAACAAATCGAGAACGCTCACAAAAAGCATACGAGAGGAGGTCAGTAAATACTTTGGCGATGTTCTTTTCAATACCGCCATTCGGGTCAATGTCGCACTCGCAGAAGCACCGTCAAATGGAAAAGATATTTTTGAGTACGCCCCTGATAGTAATGGCGCAGCCGACTATGCTGAATTAGTTAAAGAAATTTTGCAACGCTCTCAATCTTAAAATCATGGCTAAAAAATTTGATAATATAAGCAATAATAATATCCGAATTGGTGGAACAGGGCTGACGGGTCTTTTCACTTCAAGCGCAACCGCAAAAGAAACAGAAGTGCCCCCCTCAGTAAGAAGTGTCGAATCCAGTACAACACGACAAACTTTTGTCATACTTGTCGAAGATTTACAATTCATCAAAGATCTCGTTCGCACCCGCCGAATGGAGGGCGAAACAGAATTTACCCAAAAGGAAGCTCTGCACCAAATAATAGAATTTTATAGAGCAACACATAAATGACTCAGTACCTAATAATCAATGACTACTAACCCAAAGGGGGGATGGCGCAAAGTGGAGAGTTTTACACAAAACAACTCCAAAAATAGTTTTATGTAAAAGCAACAACATCTAGTATTTTGTTTGTTTTTATGAATTTAACAATATTTGTTTTTGAAACCTTTGCAAGTTGTTGTAAATCAATGACTTGTAGCCTATAAGATTAGAAAATGTACGCAGTAAGATTAGAAAATGTACATTGTGAGATTAGAAAATGTACATACTACAATTAGAAAATGTACATACTTACATTAGAAAATGTACATACTCAAATTTGGAATCATAATTTAAGTTAAAATGGTGTTTTCGGGCTATAAATCACACTAAAACTCCATTTTTAAATGATATTTAGATATTTTGAATTCTTTTCAAATCTTATTGTTAAAATTCAACTATTAGGAAATCTACACTATTAGAAAGTGTATTTCCTAAAGAAATTGAGATTTTAATGATAGAAATTGTAGTTTTTCGCTAAAATATTAAAGCTAAATTTATTTTCTAATAGTAGGATTTAAAGATTAGCTTTGTTGCCTGTTTTTAATCTTTAAACTCAATGATTAGAAAATGTCCACTAAGAAAAAGCGCGGCGGTAATGCTTTAAGACATTCAGAAAATACATTCGTACACTCAAACCGATTAGTGGAAGCCCATTATAAGGACTCCTTATCGCATTGGGAAATGTATATTTTTTCGAAAATGTGTACGATGATAGACCCTGAAGACACCGATTTCAAGCATTATAAAATTTATATCAAAGAGATCTTAGATGACTTGAATGTCAGAAAAGGTGGGCATAGCTACAAGTATGTTGTTGAGGCTGCACAAAGGCTTTTAGATAGGCGAATAACCATTTATTATGCCAACGAAGAAGGGAAAAAGATAGCCGTAGATACGCATCTTGTGTCGAGTGTACATCGCTTAGACGAACCCGATGAGAACGATGCTTTGTATATTTCTTTGACGTTTCCGCCAGAGTTGAAACCGTCACTTTTGCAATTGAAGGATAATTTTACGATTTTGGATTTAGATATTTTTAAGTTATTGAAAACCCCAACAAGTGTTCGATTGTATCAACTGTTGACCTCTCACCTATGGAAAGCAGAAAAAAAAGTACAATATGATTTGGAGGAATTGAAGAAAAAATTGGGTGTTGCAGACAAATATGAGCAATATGGACCTTTTAAAACGTATATTTTGAACGAAGCCCAAACGAAACTTGCAGAAAACACAAATATCAGTTTTACTTATTCAGAAGTTAAAACAGGCAAAAAAATAACTTC
>JAYTMI010000739.1:0-3157 GCA_043728625.1 Saprospiraceae bacterium
TTGTTCACTTTTCACTTACAACTTTTCACTTTAAAGTCTTTCTGAACAAAAAATACTATATAACAATATGAATGTTACGGCATCCTACGTCCCTACGAAACCAAAATACGATTTTGAAAGCATAGTTGGTGACCCTATTGGTGTGAAAATGTACACCTTGAAGAATGGCTTGAAGCTGTTTATGTCTATCAATAAAAATGAACCAAGGATTCATACGAATATTTCCGTTCGTGCAGGCTCAAAGCAAGATCCTGCCGAAACGACGGGTTTGGCGCATTACTTGGAACACATGATGTTCAAGGGAACGAACCAAATAGGGTCATTGGATTGGGAAAACGAGCGTCTTTTGTTGAAAAAAATTGCTGATTTATACGAACAACATAAAGCCGAAACGGACCCCTCAGTACGTAAAGAGCTTTATATGCAAATTGACTCGATTTCAAATTTGGCGGCAAAATTCGTTGCCGCAAACGAGTATGATAAGCTCGTCGCATCGCTCGGTGCGAAGGGAACAAATGCGAATACATGGCACGAACACACCATTTACGTCAATGACATTCCGTCGAATTCGTTGGAAAAGTGGCTTGAATTGGAAGCAGAACGCTTCAAAATGGTCGCTTTGCGCTTGTTTCATACCGAATTAGAGACCGTTTTTGAAGAGTTTAATATCAGTCAAGACAATGATGGGCGCAAAGTGCAGCGTACTCTTTTGTCGGCGATGTTCCCAACCCATCCTTACGGCACACAAACGACGATTGGCAAAGGCGAGCATCTGAAAAGCCCTTCGCACTACAATATTTTGAAATATTTTGAGACCTATTATGTACCTAACAATATGGCGCTTGTCTTATCTGGCGACCTCGACCCAGACGAAACAGTCTCTTTGGTCGAAAAGACCTTTGGCACATATCAACACAAGGAAGTGCCGCCTTTTAAGTTTGAAGAGCAACTGATACTGAGGGGTGTCCAAAAACGAGAGGTGGTAGGTCCTCAAGCGGCTTATGTGCAGTTGGGTTGGCGATTGAATGGGGCAAAATCCATTGATACAGACATATCGAGTATGATTTTTTCGATGCTTTACAATCGTCAAGCGGGTTTGATTGACCTCGATTTGGTACAGCAGCAAAAGGTTTTGGAAGCCTCTGCTGGTCTGATGAATTTGACGGACTACTCAGGCTTTATGCTTTATGGTCGCCCGCGCGAAGGGCAAAGCTTGGAAGATGTTGAACAACTATTGATCGAACAAGTGAATCGCATAAAAAAAGGCGATTTTCCAGATTGGTTGATGTCGGCGGTTGTTAAAGATTATAAATACTCATTGACCAAAAGTTTTGAAAACAACGCTTCAAGGGTCAATGCGATGTCCGATGCGTTTATAAAAGACATCAATTGGCCCGATTATATCGGACGGCTTGACCGTATAAAGGCATTGACAAAGGCAGAAATTGTCGCATTTGCCAATCAATATTTTGATGATAATTATGTCGTTGTCTATAAAAGAACGGGTTTAGACCCCTCAGTAATGAAGGTCGAAAAACCCATTATTACACCCGTAACGCTCAATAGGAAGGACAAATCAGCGTTTGCAACCGAGTTTTTGAAACAAGAAAGCCCAAGCCTTTCTCCTGAATTTATTGATTACAAAAAGGCGATTTTAACGACGATATTGGAAAATGGCTTAGAACTCGATTATATCAAAAACGAGACAAATGAGACGTTTTCACTTTACTATATCCTTGAAATGGGTAAAAATGCAGATAAAACGCTTGCCCTTTCGGTCAATTATTTGCCTTTTTTGGGAACGAATAAATACTCGGCGGCGCAACTTCAACAGGAGTTTTATAAATTAGGTTTGTCTTTTGATGTCCTTTCAAATGATGACCGCAGTTATGTGACATTGAGCGGTTTAGAGGAGTCGTTTACTGAGGGGGTCAAATTGTTTGAACATATTTTGAAAAATGTTGAAGGTGATGATAAAGCCTTGAAAAACATGGTTGCTGACATCCTTGCAAAGCGAGAAAATGACAAAAAAGACAAACGCATTATCCTCCGCAACGCCATGTCGAGTTATGCCAAATACGGCAAAGTTTCGCCTTTCACCGATGCTTTGACGATGGAAGAACTCAACGCCTTGACAAGCCATGAGTTAGTAGAAAAAATCAAAGGTTTGCCCAGTTTTGAACATCGCATTTTTTATTATGGCACAAAGGAACAGCCAGAAGTTGCTCAAATATTAGATGATGAACACGCTGTATCCAGCGAATTGAAGCCCATTTATGCACCAAAAGAATTCCTCGAACTGCCCATGGACAACCATAAAGTGCTGTTTGTTCATTTTCCGATGGTACAATCGGAGATTTTAATGGTCTCGAAAGGCACCCCTCAGTATTCGGTTGATGAACAGATAATGTCCACTTTTTATAACAATTACTTTGGTTTAGGCTTGTCGAGCATTGTTTTTCAAGAAATCCGTGAAGCGCGGGCATTGGCTTACTCTGCTAATGCTTTTTATTCAACGCCTTCAAAACAAAATAGAGGACACTACTTGAATGCTTATGTTGGCACGCAACCCGACAAGCTAAAAGAAGCGATTACGGCGATGCACGACATCATAGAAAATATGCCAATTAGCGAAACGCAAATCGAGCAAGCCCGTCAATCTGTCTTGAAAACCATTGAAAGTGAACGGATTACGAGAGCCAATGTTTATTGGACGTATCGCAACAATAAGGACAGAGGTATCGAAACCGATGTACGTCAAGCCGTTTACGAGGTCATAAAAACGACAACAACAGAACATTTATATGAGTTTCAACAAAAATATGTCAAAGGGCGACACTACACCTTTTTGGTTTTAGGCGACCGTTCAAAGATGGATTTTGAATATTTGAAATCAATAGGTGAAGTGCAAGAGTTGAGTTTGGAAGAGGTGTTTGGGTATTGAAAAAGATTCCCAATTCCAATATTTGAGATTTAAAAATGTAATGAATTGATTTTCAATGATTTGTAAAATAGAAGAAGCCTTGAAACGGGAATGTTGCAAGGCTTCTTTTTATTTTCTCAAAGTCTCCAAAAAAGCCCTGACAGCCGTAAAAGAAACCGTTTTATTCACAAAAAACGCTTGTGAAGCCATCATTTCCGCTTCCGTAGCAGCGAG
>JAYTMI010000740.1:0-3231 GCA_043728625.1 Saprospiraceae bacterium
TATGAAAAACATACCACTATTGTGGAAGCCTTATCTCAAAAGGCAAAAGGGTTAACACGTAAAGAAATCTTAACACTAACCAAATTATCTGATGGCGGAACAACGACAAAGGTATTAGATGAGTTAGCACAATCGGGTTTTATAAAAAAATATTTGCCTTTTGGCAAAGATAAAAGAGACTCACTTTATCAGTTAATTGACCCTTTCACTTTGTTTTATATGAGCTTTATTAAAGATACTATGGCAGAAGGTGAAGGTGCTTGGTTGGCACAGTTGGATAGCCCTAAATGGCAGGCTTGGAGTGGTTATGCTTTTGAGTTTTTGTGTCGGTATCATGTTAAAAACATTAAAAAGCATTTGGGTATTGGCAGTGTGTATGCTGAAATTTCAAATTGGCGCAGCCAAGCCAAAAGTGGGGGTGCACAAATTGATATGCTTATTGACCGTAAGGATAGAGTTATTAATCTATGCGAAATGAAATTTTCAACGAAGCCTTTTACTATTACAAAGGCTTATGCGGAGAATTTACGCCATAAAATGATGATTTTTAAACAGGAAACAAACACCCCCAAAACGCTCTTTCTCACTATTATTGCAGCTCATGGTCTGGCTGAAAACCAATATTCACAGCAATTGGTACAAGATGCATTGGATATGAACGCTTTGTTTGATTGACGTTTTACCCCCTCAGTATTTTATGCGTATTTAACCTAATTTTTCTAATCAAAACCATGAAAAATGGCAAAACAAACCATACAGAATACAATCCTGAGCGTAGAAGGCTCTGAGATTCGGATTGTTCAGCAAAACGAACATGATTATATCTCTCTTACAGATATTGCTAAACGTTTTAATGAACAGAATCCTTCTATTTTGATAATCAATTAGTTACAAGTATAAGCTTATTTATTCAGGCAATTTATTAGACTCTGTTTCATCGGGCGGCTTTAAAAAATTTTGAGCTGATACCACCTTTTCACCTGTCATTTTTTCAAGCCTTTTTCGAGCACTGCCAGCAAAATCGCCACCTTTTTGAGCAGCATCATGGTTTTCATTGAAGCCTTGAGCGTCGTCTTTTTCTGCTAACATGCGAGTGGATTCTTCGCCCAATGCAGTAAAAATCGAAAATTCATGCCCTTCTGCAACACCTCGATTTTTCCATTCATCAGTCAGTTCTTTACGAGTATCAATGGATTGGATACGTTGAGTAATCCAATCTTCTGGATAGCCCTTAGCGCGGTAGAGTTCAGCTTGTCGGGCAGTCAATAATTCAGGGTCATTGGTTTCATCAATCGCTTGCTTACCGAGGCTTGCCAACCACATTTTGAACGGTTCGGCTTTGGGCGAAGGGACGGATTGAATGATGCGCAGCACCCCCTCAGTATTGGAGCAATCCGTTTGCCTTTGGCGACCATCATTAGCTGTTAATTTCAACTGTAAACAAATCGTTGACAGTTGAGCTTCTCGTTTTTTTAAGACATTCCAATATTGGCGAGGGGCAGGGCTATCTGTTAGGATTTCAATAATATCCACAACTGAAAAATAGACAACACCATCGTGTTCTATTCGGCGAATTTTTTTTTCTTCAAATACTGCAATTGTATTTTCCATTTTAAAACTTTTTTTGTTTAATTTAAAACAAAAATGGTAAATTTTTTAAAACAAAAAAAAATTTTTGAAAAAAGTTGAGATGTATTTTTATGCATGGCATATTTTATTTGCAACTCATCTTTCTCACGCGCCAAAATAATACCCACTGGTGGATTATCTCCCTCAGTATTTTCTTCTTCTTCAAAATACCCTAAGTACATATTCATTTGACCAATATCTTCATAGCCTGCTTCTTCTTTTTTCAAATCAATGAGGACAAAACATTTCAAAATGCGGTGATAAAATACCAAATCCACATAATGTGGACGATTACCAAGAGTGATACGGTATTGCCTGCCGATAAAGGCAAAACCTTTACCTAATTCGAGTAGAAATTGTTGTAAATTATCGAGCAAGCGTTTTTCTAAATCACTTTCGCTCAAATGATAAGGCTCAGGTATTTTAAGAAATTCAAGAATATAAGGCTCTCGAATAAGGTCAACAGGTTTTTCAATAATCTGCCCTTGTTTGGATAATTCTAAAATGCCTTCTTTATCTTTGGAAGCAGCAAGGCGTAAAAAAAGCGAAGATTTCTTTTGGCGTTTAAGTTCGGTAGTACTCCAATTTTCTAAAATAGCTTGTTTTTCATAAAAACTACGCTCTAATGGGTCATTAATTTTGACTAATTCACAAAAATGTGTCCAACTCAATTTGTGAGGAAGCTCCTCACAAATTGGATAATACTTATAAATAAGTCGCATATAATTGAGATTAGAACGACTAAAACCCTTGCCATGCATTAATTTTAAATCTTTTGATAGATTTTCAAGCAATGCAGTGCCATAAGCAGCCTTGGCTTTTCCTTTTTGTTCAAACTCAACGATATACTGCCCTATTTCCCAATAAGTTTGTAACAATTCAGTGTTAATAGCCCTGTACACATTATTCAAACCTTTGAGGTAGGTATCTGAAATAAGGGTTACTAAATTTTGATAATCAGGGGTTTGTATAATAGATTTACTCATTACTTAAATAGTATGTTTTTTATGATGATAAATTAGGTAAAAGTCAAAGATAATCAAAACATTATAATCGTTAAAGACAGTTTTTTCAACTCCATTCACCTTATATTTCCCTATATTTCGCACTTCAAAATCAAATAATATTCAGTAAAAAACGAAAAACAATGAAATACGTCATCGGATTGGATTATGGCACCGACTCCGTGCGGGCTTTGGTGGTCAATGCTGCGAATGGAGAGGAAGTGGCAACGCATGTACATTATTATGCCCGTTGGAAAAAAGGTTTGTATTGCGATCCCTCAGTATCGCAATATCGGCAGCACCCTTTGGATTATCTCGAAGGTTTGGAGGTGTCTATTAAGCAGGCTTTGAAAAAAGCAGGGCGTGAAGTGGCTCAAAATGTAGTAGGTATCTCAGTAGATACAACGGGTTCGACGCCCGTAGCCGTTGATAAAAATGGCACCCCCCTCAGTCTTTTGCCTGAATTTTCAGAGAATCCCAACGCCATGTTTATTCTTTGGAAAGACCATACAGCCAATCAGGAAGCATTGGAAATCAATCAGTTAGCGCATAATTGGGATATTGATTTTACAAAATATGTCGGCGGCATTTATAGCTC
>JAYTMI010000741.1:0-4982 GCA_043728625.1 Saprospiraceae bacterium
GTGTGTCGAGTGTGCTAAAAGCATCAAAAGTGATACTTGTATAGGCGTAAGAGGATTAAGCAGTTGCCACCGTTTTTTCTGTGGCACGTGCTGCTTCGGCATCCATTTTTTCGGCTTCGACTTTGCGTTTTTTGGTTTTTGCTGTTTCTATGCGTTTCATGTAGTAACCTTGCAGACGCTTGAACATGGCAACAGCTGTTGCAACTTTGTCTTTACCTGTACCAAAAGCTTTGATGATGCCGTAAAATGTGGACACTGCGCCCGATGCTTCGGAACCTGCTAACATGCGGTTGCGGCGAACATGTTGGTACAACTCAAACAGGTCATCTTCAATTTCAAAGAGTTGATCATGAAGTTTGTTGCTTGTTTGAATGGTTTCCATTTTGAAACGCTGGGGCAAAAACTCTTCTGCGTCTTTGCCTTCAGTTAAACAGTCAGCAATGAGCATTTTGTCGCCATCGCCAATTTTGTTGAAACCGACAATTTCGCTTTCATCAATAACGGTAGTGAATGGTGCTACTTTGGTGATAAGGGACTTGATGGTTGTTTTAACGTCTGCGTGCTCTTCGTCCGAAAAGGTGCGGGTGAGACGATTTCCTCCTTGGCTCATTTTGTTATTAGTTTTAAGAACCGTGAAAAAAAAGTGTTTTCATTGATACAACAGATTGTGCGCCTGCGTATAATACTTTGTACTAACACTTTATGATTTAGTTTCAAAAGTTTTATTTTATATTCACTCAAAAAGCTGTAATATTGAACTTTAACTAAAAATCAATAACAGAATGCAAACAATCGCCATCGCCATACAAAAAGGCGGATCGGGAAAGACGACAACAACCATTAATCTCGCAGCCGCTTTTCAGCGTTTCGGCAAACGGGTTTTGGTGATTGATGCCGACCCGCAAGCCAATCTGACGAATGCTTTGGGTGTGTTGCATGAACCTGAACCGAATATTTATCATTTACTGAGGGGGGCGGGCAATGGTACAGAAGTAGATGTGCAGAAAGCGATTATTCCCACCGCTTCGGGTTTGGATTTGCTGCCCGCATCTTTGGAATTGGCGGCGGCAGAAATGGAACTTGTGAGCGTTTATGGACGTGAGCATTTGATGGCGCATATCGTTGGTTTACTGAGGGGGTCGTATGATTATGTGTTGATTGACTGTCCACCTTCGATTGGCATTTTGACTGTTAATGCTTTGGTAGCAAGCGATTGGGTATTGATGCCTATGCAGCCCGAGTTTTTGCCTATGAAAGGACTGCGCAGTTTTTTGAGGTCTATGAATGTGATAAAACAACGACTCAATCGGCGGCTCGATTTGTTGGGCATTGTTTTAAGCCGATACGATGATAGACGATTGATGAATCGGGAGATACTGCAAATGCTGGAAACAGAGTTCAACGGAAAGGTTTTTGATACTAAAATCCGTTCAAATATAGCTGTTGCGAAAGCACAGGAACGCGGCTTGGATATTTTTAGTTTCGATGAAAAGACGCACGCGGCACATGATTATTTGGCATTGGCTAATGAGTGTGTTTTGCGTTTGATAGAAAAATAAAGCACCATGAAAACATCATCACTGCGCGCTCGGCGGCATCGCAACCCGCAACACAATGTGGATGTTCAGAATCAAACGACTGAACAAGCCGCACCTTTCTTCTCTAATGGACGGGTTCAAACTAAAAGCGAAACGGCTTTCTTTCAGCCCAAACTAACGATTGGAAAAGCCGATGACTCTTATGAACGTGAAGCTGATGCGGTTGCGGACAAAGTGGTGAGTCGAACGAGCTCTGCGGCTCCTGCTACGAGTAGCCGAGATACAAACGCGGTACAAAAGCAGGAAATCAGTACAATTCAGCGTTTGGCAACGCCTGATGAAGACAAAATGCCTGCAACCAATGACGGACGTATGGCAGAGGATAAAAAAATTCAAGAGAAACCTATGGTTCAGAAAATGGAAGCACCAAAGGAAGAAGAAAAACCAGCGGTTCAAAAATCACCTACGCCAAAAGAAGAGGAAAAGCCAGCCGTTCAAAAAATGGAAGCACCAAAAGAAGAAGAAAAGCCAGCTGTTCAGAAAATGGAAGCACCAAAGGAAGAAGAAAAGCCTGCTGTTCAAAAAATGGAAGCACCAAAAGAAGAGGAAAAGCCGGTCCAAGCCAAAGCGGAAGAAGAACAACCCGTTCAAGCTAAAGCCGAGAGTGGGAGAGGTGTTGCTTCACAAGCCGTCACTTCCAAACTTGACAGTACAAAAGGGCGTGGAGAACGGTTGCCTGAAAAGACGAAAAGCAAAATGGAATCGGCTTTTGGGCGCGATTTCAGCGATGTGCATATTCATACCGATACGTCTTCAGTGAAGATGAATAAAGATTTACATGCTCATGCTTTTACCCATGGAAAAGATGTTTATTTCAATTCGGGCAAGTTTAATCCCGAAAATACTGAGGGGGCTCGGTTGTTGGCGCATGAGTTGACACATGTGGTGCAGCAGAATGAAACGATACAGAAATCATCACTATATGGTCAAGTTCAAAGAAAAAAAGCACCGCTTTCGGGTATGACACCCAAACAGACAATTGATTATCGGATTGAAGAGAAAGTTGATAAAGCGATGGCACAAAGTCCGACCATTTCGCCTTATATTACCAAAAAACTGGAAGCAGGCTTGAAGATTGAGGGTAAAGTTATTTATCACTCAAGTCAAAAAGATATGGAAGAAAGTCGAGTTGGTACGGGCAATAAAGATAAAGAAGATGAAAATGTAGGTGGCTACTTTGATAGAAAAACGGGAAAGATTCATCTGCCACCTTCGGCGAGGTTGGAGCCATTGATTCATGAGAGTATTCACAAATTCTCTAATGATTTTAGAGGGGCATCGAGTCTTGTCAATGAAGGCTTTACTCAATTATTCACCAATATTATTCTAACGGAAAATGGTTTGTCTAAAGGGAGTTCTTATCCCAAACAACTTAAAGTGGCAGAAGCCATCAGTTCTAAAATCGGTCTGTCTCGTTTAGCCGAAATTTATTTCTCTGGCTCAGTTAACGATTTGGCAACTGAATTAAAGAACAAAGTAAAAGGATTTGATTGGGTCACCTTTCTACGAATGGGTTTAGTTGAAAAAGTGGATGAACTGGTCAAATACTTGAAATGATGTGCTGAACAACCCTTTTAGACTTCCTAAACAACGACGATGATTCCACTTTTAACTTTTTTAAATCAAAATATTCAAACCCGATTGGCGCAATACTTCAATGTGGACAGACCGTTTACTGCGATTGAAGACGTTCCGTTGCCCGATATATCTGCTGGGAAAGACCCCCTCAGTATATTTATAAAGATGAATGCCTTGAATCGTGCTGAACTCATCACTTTACTTGTTGCACTAGTGCCACATGTGCAACCCGATTTTTTTGACACCATCATCCATACTTTTTTTGATAAACCGACGGACTTTCCACAGATTGGCGGCGTGCGCGGCAAGCAGTTTCGAGGCTTTATTCCGACAGCTGAGACCGTATTGTTTATTTTGTCGGGCAGTGATTTGGAGAAACGATTTCAGATACAAAAACTGTTTGACGAAGACCACTTTTTTAATCGCAAGCAAGTGCTGTGGATAGATGAACCCTTGGATGGCGAACCAACAATGAGTGGAAAATTGAAGATGTCTTCGGAATTTGTTGAGTTGTTTACGCTTGGAAAATTGTCAAAACCGCGTTTTACGACGAGTTTCCCTGCTGAACGTCTTGAAACTGAAATGACTTGGGAAGATTTAGTGCTACCTTCATCCACACATCAAGAAGTAAAAGAACTTCTGATATGGCTACAACATGGTGAGACGCTTTTGAATGATTTTGGGATGCGACGAATTATCAAACCCGGTTATCGCGCTTTGTTTCATGGACCATCAGGGACGGGCAAGACGCTTACGGCGGCACTTTTGGGTAAATTGACAGGGCGAGATGTGTTTCGGATTGATTTATCTATGATTATTTCCAAATTCATAGGTGAGACGGAAAAGAACTTGGCGCATTTGTTCGACCGCGCAGAGAATAAGGATTGGATCCTCTTTTTTGATGAAGCGGATGCTTTGTTTGGCAAACGAACAGGTGTGCGTGATGCGCATGACCGTTATGCGAATCAAGAAGTGTCTTACCTTTTACAACGGGTCGAGACCTTCGACGGCTTGGTGATATTGGCATCTAATTTCAAGGCGAATATAGATGATGCGTTTATTCGTCGCTTTCAGTCCATTATCCATTTTCCGATGCCACGCGCTTCCGAACGTCTGCGCTTGTGGCAGCAAAGTCTGCCGTCAAACATACAATTAGCTGATGATGTAAATCTGAAACTACTTTCGGAACGGTATGAACTTTCGGGGGCTTCCATAGTTAATATCGTTCAGTTTTGTTGCCTAAGCACATTGTCGCGCAATAGCTTGATATTGGCAATCAATGATTTAAGAGCGGGTATAGAGCGGGAGTTTGGGAAAGAAGGCAAAATCTTTTCTTAAGACTGGGGTATTTAATTTAGTGAAAATTCGCTAAAAGTTATGAAACACTACTTTTTGTTCTTAAACTTGCACCATTATTTTAGAATCAAATCAATCATTAAGAAAAACTGTATAGGCAGCATTATGAAAGACAAAGCGTTCATATAAAGATTAGTACTAGCGTTTTTTATGCCAATCATGCATTGGCGTTTTAATTTTGACCAAAGCCATAATTATAACTTTCTTTTTTCCTGCCATTACTATATGCCTTGCCGTTGTCCAAATTGTCGGATAATGTTTTAACAAATTTACTAAACCTAAGATTCCTATAAGTAGTCATTAGGCGGTTTCTAATTTCCATCGGCTTCTATTTTTAAGTGTATTTAAAAGCATAGCTACTCAAACCATCCTGTAATGAGGGGTGATAAATTGAGTGTATTGCCCTGTTTTTTAAATTCACCTTTATTAATGAATGAATGCCTCTAATAA